>JAXJPK010000040.1:0-7456 GCA_036311705.1 Clostridia bacterium | reverse complement strand
GTATAATAACATCACTATAAAAATATATATATTTTTATAGTGATGTTATTATACATCCTACCCTTATTTTACATCATATTCAAAAAATATACAAGCCCTTTTGGCAAATTTCTAATTTTTGCACAAAAAGGCTTGTTAAATTTAAAGTAATATTGATTATTTTAGTTGATTATACTCTTAAAACGCCAAGCTTAACATTTTCGCCGTTGATGTTCCATTCCTTTGAGGAGTCGCAGTCGCTGCCGTCGATAATATCGTCTGCTAAAACCTGCGTCTTGATATACTCGCCGTTACGGCTGAATATATCCGAAATCTTTTCGTTACCCGACACATAAATATTGATATGGTCCATAACCTCAAAGCCCGACTCCTTACGCATATTCTGTAGCTTTGAAACAAGCTCTCTCACAAAGCCCTCCTCGATAAGCTCATCGTTGAGCTTTGTTTCAAGAACAACCGTCAATGCACCGTCTGTATCGGTTACATAATCGTCAGACTTGATTGCTTCAATCAGCAAATCCTCCTCTGTTAATTTCTCACTGACACCTGCAACGGTAATTGTGAGAGTTCCGCACTCGTTAAGCTCCGAAACCGCACGGCTGCCATCAATATTTGCGAGGATTTCTCTTACCTCGTTGATGTTCTTGCCAAAGCGTCTGCCAAGAGTTTTTAGCTGCGGCTTCAGGCTGTATGATGCAAAGCTTGAAACATCATCCGTGAACTCAACATTCTTAACATTAAGCTCTGTTTTGATTATTTCCTTATAGAACTCCTTAAGCTCCGTATCAGCCTTTACATAAACCGCATTCAGCGGCTGACGGCTCTTCATTCCCGAAGTGTTACGGCAAGCTCTGCCTAATACGACAATATCAAGAACCTCTGCCATATTAGCCTCAAGCTCCTTGTCGATAAACTTCTCATCAGCCTCGGGGAAGTCGCACAAATGGATACTTTCCTCGGCATCGGGGTAAATTGAGCGAACAAGGTTTTGGTAAATATCTTCTGTCATAAACGGAATCATCGGTGCTGCCGCCTTTGCAATCGTTACAAGCGATGTATAAAGCGTCATATACGCATTAATCTTATCCTGCGTCATTTCCTTTGTCCAGAATCTCTGACGGGAAAGACGAACATACCAGTTTGACATATCGTCAACAAGCTTATCAAGCACCTTTGTTGTTTCGGTTATCTTGTAGTTTGCAAGGTTTTCGTCAACTTCGCGAACAGCCGAATTAACCCTTGAAAGCATCCATTTATCCATTACCGAAAGCTTGTCAAAATCAAGTGTGTATTTTGACGCATCAAAGCTGTCGATATTAGCATACAGAACAAAGAACGCATATGTGTTCCAAAGAGTTCCCATAAACTTTCTCTGTCCCTCTGTAACTGCCTTATCGTGGAATCTGTTCGGCAGCCAGGGTGCTGAATTTGAATAGAAATACCATCTTACCGCATCTGCTCCGTGCTTTTCGAGTGCATCGAACGGGTCAACCGCATTTCCCTTTGATTTTGACATCTTCTGACCGTTTTCATCCTGAACAAGTCCTAAAACTATTACATTTTTATACGGTGCCTTGTTAAACAATATTGTCGATTCAGCCAACAGTGAGTAGAACCAACCTCTTGTCTGGTCAACAGCCTCACTTATGAAGTCTGCAGGGAAGTTTTCCTCGAATATTTCCTTGTTCTCAAACGGGTAATGCCACTGTGCAAACGGCATTGCTCCCGAATCGAACCAACAGTCGATAACTTCGGGAACACGATGCATCTCACCGCCGCAGTCCGGGCATTTTATTGTCACCTCGTCAACAAACGGGCGGTGAAGCTCTATATCATCGGGACAGTTATCCGACATCTCCTTCAACTCCGCTATTGAGCCCACAACATGACGCTTACCGCACGAACACTCCCATACATTTAGCGGTGTTCCCCAATAACGGTTACGGCTTATTCCCCAATCCTGAACATTTTCAAGCCATGAGCCGAATCTGCCCTCGCCGATTGTTTTCGGAATCCAGTTGATTGTTTTGTTATTTCTGATCAGGTCATCCTTAACCTCTGTCATCTTTATAAACCAGGTATCTCTTGCATAATAGATAAGCGGCGTATCGCATCTCCAGCAGAACGGATAGCTATGCTCAAACTTCGGAGCATTGAACAACAAGCCACGCTCGTCAAGATCCTGCAAAACGAATTTATCCGCATCCTTGCAGAACACGCCAGGCCAATTTGTGTCCTCTGTCATACAACCCTTACCGTCAACAAGCTGCAAGAACGGCAAATCGTAGTTTCTGCCCACCTTTGAGTCGTCCTCACCGAACGCAGGTGCGATATGAACGATACCTGTACCGTCTGTCAATGTTACATAGTTATCGCATGTTACATAGTATGCCTTTTTATCAAGGTTATCCTTTTCGTAAAGACCGACATATTCCATACGCTCAAGGTCTTTACCCTTGTACCTTTGTACAACCTCTGTTTCTGTGTCCCCAAAGTTTGATGCAACCAACGCTTCGGCAAGAATGTAGAATGTTCCGTCAACATTAATTTTTACATAATCCTCATCAGGGTTTACGCATAACGCCACATTTGAGGGAAGTGTCCAAGGAGTAGTTGTCCATGCGAGGAAGTATGTGTTTTCCTGTCCCTTAACTGCAAATTTCGCAGTCGCACTTCTCTCTTTGACATCCTTATATCCCTGTGCAACCTCGTGAGATGAAAGCGGTGTTCCGCATCTTGGACAATATGGCACTATTTTATGTCCCTTATACAAAAGACCTTTCTCCCAAATCTGTTTTAATGCCCACCATTCCGACTCGATAAAGTTGTTATCGTATGTTATATACGGGTCGTCCATATCTGCCCAGAATCCAACAGTTGATGAGAAATCCTCCCACATTCCCTTGTATTTCCATACGCTCTCTTTACATTCCTTAATAAAAGGTGCAAGACCGTAGCTTTCAATCTGATCTTTACCATTGATGCCAAGCTTCTTTTCAACCTCAAGCTCAACGGGCAGCCCGTGTGTGTCCCAGCCTGCTTTTCTGATTATCTTGCAGCCCTTCATTGTATGATAACGGGGTATCATATCTTTGATTACACGAGTCAAAACATGACCTATATGCGGCTTGCCGTTTGCTGTGGGCGGTCCGTCATAGAAAGTATAAACGGGTCCGTCTGCCCTTGTGTCAATACTCTTTTGGAAAATGTTGTTATCTTTCCAGAACTGCTCAACCTTTTTTTCTCGTTCAACGAAATTAAGGTTTACATCAACCTTTCTGTAAGTGGACATTAAAAATACCTCCTTAAAATATAAAAGGCCTTGTCTTGATTAACCAAGACAAAGCCTTAATCTTTGCTATACCACTCGTTAATCGGCGTACCTCTATACGCTTCCCGTTTACGCAGGGATTACGGATTGGCTTACTCGCATTTCGCTTTCTGCCTCACAGCTCGGAAGTGATATTCAAACGGAGCTAATCACCTTCGGGCTTTCACCGCCCCCGAATCGCTATATGCTTTCATTCCGCTCTACTGTCTTCGTCAATGCCTTTATATAAACACAAACATTATAATATATTTTTTTCTGATTGTCAATACCATATCTTACATTTTTTAATTTTCTCGAAAAATAAGCCCATTGAATACACATATTATACAATTTTTATCGAATTATAAGCGATTTTCTATTTTAATTGAAAGAAAACATATTTTTTTGCAAAAAAAGCTTGTTTAATTTCTCACAATATGATATTATATTATTATATGTGTAATGTGGGGTGATAATGCCCTGTCATCACGATTTATATTTGGGTATATGCCGTATCCATGCGGCAATCATAAATATAACCAACGAAAAGAAGGAGAGCTACAATATGAGCAACAAAATCACAATCATCGGAGCCGGCAGCGTAGGTGCAACAATCGCCTATACTCTATCCAATGAGGATATCGCGTCTGAAATAGTATTGATTGATATTAACGAAAAGAAAGCAGACGGTGAAGCAATGGATATTATCCAAGGTGCGGCATTCCGTGACCCCATTTCCGTTATTGCAGGCGATTATGCGGACGCAAAGGATTCTGATATAGTAATCATAACCTCAGGCGTTGCCAGAAAACCCGGGCAGTCAAGAATTGACCTTGCACAAACAAATGTTGATATTCTAAAGAGTATCACACCTCAGATTACGGAAGCGGCACCGAACGCAAAGTATATCATAGTAAGTAACCCGATTGATATTATGACTTATGTATTCACAAAGATTTCGGGTATCCCGGAGGAGCAGATTATAGGTTCAGGCACGCTTCTTGATACTGCCAGACTTCGTTATGCACTTTCGGAGCATTTCGAAATTGCACAGCGAAATATACACGCCTATGTATTGGGAGAGCATGGCGACAGCTCATTTATCCC
The DNA here is from genome assembly GCA_036311705.1 of Clostridia bacterium. Taxonomy (GTDB): domain Bacteria; phylum Bacillota; class Clostridia; order UBA1381; family UBA1381; genus Ornithomonoglobus. The sequence continues at coordinate 3,039 of JAXJPK010000040.1, read as the reverse complement.
CTGGTCATTGGCAAAAATTTCGGGTGCGTCTGTTTATGAATATGCCGAAATGATGAAAGCTTACGGCAAAAACTTCAAAAAGCTTGATGAAGAATGGATTGCTGAATATGTGCATAAATCAGGCGGAAAGATTATCGAAAACAAGGGTGCGACATTCTATGCCGTTTCAGTATCGGTATGCCGTCTATGTTCTATCCTTCTTGCAGCAAGTGAGTCAATTTCAACCGTATCAACTATGCTTCACGGCGAGTACGGCATCTCCGATGTATGCTTGAGTATTCCCTCACTTATCGGTCCTAACGGTGTTATGGGCAAGGTTCCTGTACCTTTAACAGATGAGGAGCAGGAAAAGCTTCGTCACAGTGTTGATGTACTAAAGAATGTTATAAAACAAATTAACATATAAATAATCGGATATTTGCAAAAATCGGCTGACTAATAAAAGCTTTTTGCATTTATCTGCTGCAAACTATATAAAGAAGGGAGATATGATAATAGCTATGAAATACAGTTATTATCCCGGATGTACCTTAAAGAATAAAGCTGTTGACCTTGACAGATACGCAAGAGCATCGGCTGAGGTACTCGGATTTGAATTAGAGGAAATCGAAAACTGGCAGTGCTGCGGCGGCGTTTATCCGCTTGGCGATGACGAAGTTGCAACAAAACTATCCTCAGTGCGTGCGTTATGCGATGCAAGGGATAAGAATCAGGAGCTTGTTACTCTTTGTTCAGCATGCCACCATGTTATAAAGCGTGTAAACAACGATATGAAAAACTCTGCAAATATGCAGGAGAAAGCGAATAACTATATGAAGCTCGACGCACCTTACAAGGGTGAAACGAATGTGCTTCATTTCCTTGAGGTTTTGCGTGACCGTGTTGGTTTTGCAGAGCTTAAGAAAAAGGTTGTTAATCCGCTTAAGGGAAAGAAAATCGGTGCTTACTACGGCTGCTTGCTATTAAGACCGGGCAGCGTTATGAGCTTTGATGATGCGGAAAACCCGACAATTATCGAAGACTTTATCCGTGCAATCGGAGCAGAGCCTGTTATATATCCATACCGCAATGAATGTTGCGGCGGTTACATATCACTTAAAGAAAAGGATATGGCAAAGAATATGTGTGACAAGATTTGCGACAGTGCATCGGGATTCGGTGCAGATATGCTAATCACGGCTTGTCCGCTATGTATGTATAACCTAAACAAGAGCAACAGTGATGTTCCTGTTTATTATTTCACAGAGCTTCTTGCCGAGGCACTTGGAGTAAAGGAGGCGTCCGAGAATGAATAATGCAAAAGAAATGATTGAAAAGATTAGCGGCGTCAACCCTTATAAATGTATGAAATGCGGTAAATGCTCGGCAACCTGCCCCGCATTTAACGAGATGGATATTAAACCGCATCAGTTTGTTTCATATGTATTAAATGAAGATATTGATGCTTTGGTTAAATCAAAGTCATTGTGGAAATGCCTATCATGCTTCGCATGCGTTGAGCGTTGCCCGAGAGATGTTAAACCCGGCAAGCTTATTGATGCGGCAAGACAGGTCGTTATCAGACAAAAGGATGCAGACTACTTAAAGCCCGACGAGGTCCCCGAGCTTCTTGACGAAGACCTGCCGCAGCAGCTTTTGGTTAGTGCATTCAGAAGATACAGGAGGTGAGTCGTTTGCAGAGAATAGGAGTTTTTGTCTGCCACTGCGGAAGTAACATTGCCGCTACGGTAGATGTAGAAAAAGTTGCACAAATGGCTCTTATGGAGCCGGGAGTTGTTCACGCTGAGGATTATCAGTATATGTGTTCAGAGGTCGGTCAGGCAAGAATAGCCGAGGCTATTGCCGAAAAGGGGCTTACAGGTATTGTTGTATGTTCTTGTTCACCCCGAATGCATGAGGCAACTTTCAGAAAGTGTGCAGAAAAAGCAGGAATCAACCCATATATGGTTGAAATTGCAAATATCCGTGAGCATGTTTCGTGGATTCACAAGGATATGGAGCAGGCAACGGAAAAGGCTGTTATCTTGATGAGAGCCGCTGTTGCAAAGGTTAATCTTAACGCTCCGCTAAAGCCGGGCGAGAGCCGTGTTACAAAGCGTGCACTTGTTATCGGCGGTGGTATCGCAGGTATTCAGTCTGCGCTTGATATTGCCGATGCGGGATACGAGGTTGATATTGTTGAAAAAACACCGTCAATCGGCGGCAGAATGTCACAGCTTGACAAGACATTCCCGACGCTTGACTGTTCAGCTTGTATTCTTACTCCGAAAATGGTTGAGGCTTCGGCCCACGAAAAAATCAATATATATACATATAGCGAAATCGAAAAGGTTACAGGCTTTGTGGGCGACTTCACAGTAGATATCCGCAAGAAGGCAAGAAGTGTTGATATAGATAAGTGTACAGGCTGTGGTGCTTGTCAGGAAAAGTGTCCGTCAAAGAAATCGCCAAGCGAGTTCAACCGAGGACTTAACAACAGACCGGCTATCTACACACCTTTTGCACAGGCTATCCCCAATGTGCCTGTTATTGACCGTAACGCTTGTATAAAGTTTAAGACAGGCAAGTGTGGTCTTTGCTCAACAGTATGTGCCGCAGGTGCTATTGATTATGAGCAGAAGGACGAGATAATCACAGAGAAGTACGGTGCAATCGTTGTTGCAACAGGCTTTGATATGATAAAGCTTGATAAGTATGACGAATACGCATATTCGCAGAGCAAGGATGTTATAACATCGCTTGAGCTTGAAAGAATTATGAATGCGGCAGGTCCTACAAAGGGACACCTTGAAAGATTGTCGGACGGCAAGGCCCCCAAGGAAATCGTATTCATTCAGTGCGTGGGCAGCCGTTGTTCAGATAATCGAGGCAAGGGCTACTGCTCAAAGATTTGTTGTATGTACACAGCAAAGCACGCTATGCTTATTCGTGACAAGTACCCGGATGTAAATGTTACTGTATTCTACATTGATGTTCGTACACCGGGTAAGAACTTTGACGAATTCTATCGCCGTGCAGTTGAGGAATACGGCGTTAACT
>JAXJPK010000039.1:0-1994 GCA_036311705.1 Clostridia bacterium | reverse complement strand
TTTGACATATAGTCGATTGTCGGCTTGTCGGCAACCTCAAGAATTGTCTTTCCGTCGAAATAGTCAACGGCATAGTCTGCCATTCCGTCTCCCAAAATTACAATGTGTTTCATTTTATATCTCCCTTTCCTAACCGTTTTACCAATGAAACTTGGTTAATTGACCTAAATTTTTCAAGTTCTCAAATCCAACCTGACGCATCGCCTCATACACGATAATCGCAACCGAATTTGAAAGGTTTAAGCTCCTTGCCTCGGGTATCATAGGTATTCTTATGCATCTTTCCTCATGCTCATACAAAAGCTCCTCGGGTAAGCCTGCATCCTCACGCCCGAATAGGATATAATCGTTATCGGTGTATGTCACCTCGGTATATGTATGCGGTGCTTTCGTTGTTGCATAATGGTAACGCACCGAATCGGATTTCGTTTTTTCAAAAAAGTCCGCCAGGCTGTCGTAATATTGGACATTCAGATACTGCCAATAGTCAAGCCCTGCACGCTTGAGCTTTTTATCGTCAATCTCAAACGCCATCGGGCGAACTATGTGCAGTCCGCAGCCCGTTGCGGCACAAGTCCTTGCAATGTTCCCCGTATTCTGCGGTATTCTCGGCTCCACCAGAACCACATTAAACATTTATTTCACCTTCAATTTTATATACTTGTTCTACCATTTTATTATATCACAGTTGTATTTGTTTTTCAACCAAAAATAAGCAAAAAATATAGGTCTGCAAGAAAAATCCGTTGATTTTTCGCAGACCTTACTTTTTTCACCTATTTATTCCGCTTTATACACAGTCACCGAATACGGTGCATTCTTTATGTAGAATATACCGTCCTCGGCGGAGTATTCGCCGTTATTAGCGGTCGAAAGCACAGATGTTAGCTTTGCTATGCCAAATCTTGCAATATCAATACGAATGTCACGATGCATACTGTCGAAATTCACGACAACGATGTATTTCTCGCCGTTATGCTCCCTTAAGTATCCGTAGGTATAGCCAATCTTATAAACCTCCGTCATTTCACCAACCGAGAATGCCGCTGATGATTTACGAAGTGCAATAAGCGACTTTATCCAGTTTCTGATAACGCTCTCGGGGTCAACCTCGTCCATATTGTCCCAGGGGAAGCATCGTCTTGAGAACGGGTCGCCGTAGCCCTCCATTCCAAGCTCGTCACCGTAATATATACACGGAACACCGGGCATTGTCATAACAAGCCCCCAAACAAGCTGCGTTCTTTTTCTCGCAAGCTCAAGCATATGCCCCGAAAGCTTGAAGGATGCCTGATAATCCCTGTCAACCTCGTGTCTTGTGGGTGCTCCGCTCATAAGCGTCATAATTCGCTCAACATCATGTGAGGACATAATATTAAGCGTCGAATAATACGCAGGTGACGGATAGTTCTCCTTCAGGCTCATTATTCGACGGTTAAATTCCTCCGCATCAATACGGCAAAGTGCGGCATCAATCAACGCACCACGCAAAGGGTAGTTCATTACCGAGTCAAGCTCCGAGCCATAAAAATACTCTCGCCTCTCACCATACGCAACCTTGTTTGATGCGTCCTCCCAAACCTCGCCGATTATTACGGCATCGGGGTTTACCTCCTTAACCGCCGCCCTTAATTCTTTTACAAAGAAATCGGGCAGCTCGTCAACAACATCAAGCCGCCAGCCTGACGCTCCAAGCCTTATCCACTTTTTAACAATCGAGTTTTCGCCCGTTAAAAGATATTCACGCAGTGACTCGCTCTTTTCGTTCACCTGCGGGAGAGTTGCCATTCCCCACCACGATTCGTATTCATCAGGATAATTCGCGAAGTTAAACCACGAATAATACGGCGAAGCCTCCGATTGATATGCCCCAACGGTGTCGTAATTACCGTATTTATTAAAATACATACTGTCGTCACCCGTATGGTTAAACACGCCGTCAAGGATAATCCGTATGCCGTGAGCCTTTGCCTCCTCACAAAGCCGCCTAAATG
>JAXJPK010000038.1:0-3966 GCA_036311705.1 Clostridia bacterium | reverse complement strand
TTTTTTTACAGTCCCCTTTAATTTTTTTTAGAATAGTTGTCCGGGTAGTTTAAGCTTTTCTTTGGGTGGGAAGTTTTTATCAAACTCTTCTGCATCAGCTTCATCAACAAAATAAATTTCGGGTGTTGAATATTCGCCTGTGATACCGTTAAGATAGCCTGGTATTAACTCTTTGCATAGGAAGAACGACGCGTCCTCGCCCTCGGGTAAACCGTGATAGCGTATGCCAAAATCACTTGCACACGAAAAACCGCTTTTACCGTAGAAATCAATATTTCCCTCAAAACAAACTGCACCGTATCCAAGCTCGGCAGCTTTTTCTAAAGTATAATCGAGTAATATTTTGCCGTAGCCTTTTCTTTTTAATTCGGGAGTAATGCAAATCGGCCCCATTGTTAAAATTGGGATTTCACGCCCGTCATCAGCATTGATGACTGCTTTGCAGAACACATTCTGACCGATTAGCTCACCGTCTTTTTCCATAACAAAATCAAGCTCGGGGATAAATCCCTCGTAATCTCTCATTACCTTTAAAACAAAATGCTCCAGGCATCCGGGTCTATAAACATTCCAAAATGATTCGCGAACTAAATTTTCTACTTTTGCATAGTCTTTTTTTTCTTCTAAACGAATTACTAAATTATTATCCATTATTTTTCTCTCCATATCTTTATTTTATATCTGCACCGCCAAACATACAGAATCCGTTAATTGTAAGCTGTGCTGTTTTAGGTACAGAATTACTTGCATCTCGCCTGTCGGAAATAAGCCCATTAACAGCAGGAACAATAATAAACAGACTCCACCAGCCGTCGAGTGAAATATCAATCGGCACAATGTTTGTTATGTTTAATATAGCCAACACGCTACCTGCTATTAGCATTGCACCCAACACTATACCAAATATTTTTTTCATAATTATGTATGTCCTCCTATGTGAATGATTAATCTTTTGGAATATAATCCTATCAAACATATCATATACCAAATCGAATAAAAAGTCAACTTAAAACCCGTAATTATAGTGACTATTTTTTGAAAAAAGTATTGACAAATAAAAATAAAAGGTGTATAATTTTATCATTAGGGCAAAGGTGCGGAGAGGTTGTACTCTTTGCACCTTTTCGTCATTTAAGGAGGAAAGATTATGTCATATGTTGATGAAGTGCTTGAACAAGTAGTAAAGCAGAATCCGTCAGAGCCGGAGTTTCACCAGGCTGTTGATGAGGTTTTGAACTCAATCAGAGTAGTTGTTGAAGCAAATGAAGAGAAGTTTAAGAGAGATGCATTGCTCGAGAGAATTGTAAATCCCGAAAGGCAGATTAAGTTCAGAGTTCCTTGGGTTGACGATAACGGTCAGGTTCATGTTAACACAGGTTACAGAGTTCAGTTTAACAGTGCTATCGGACCTTACAAGGGCGGTATCAGACTTCATCCCTCGGTTAATATCGGAATAATTAAGTTCTTGGGCTTTGAACAGATTTTCAAGAATGCTTTGACAGGTCTTCCGATAGGCGGAGGTAAGGGCGGAAGTGACTTTGACCCGAAAGGTAAGTCAGACCGTGAGATTATGGCATTCTGCCAGAGTTTTATGACAGAGCTTTGTAAATATATTGGTGCTGATACAGATGTACCGGCAGGTGATATTGGTACAGGTGCAAGAGAAATCGGATATATGTTCGGTCAGTACAAGAGAATTCGTGGCTTGTTTGAGGGCGTTTTGACAGGTAAGGGCTTGTCATACGGCGGCTCATTGGCAAGAACAGAGGCTACAGGATACGGCTTGCTTTATCTAACAGAAGAAATGCTTAAAACAAATGGCGAGGATATAGCAGGCAAGACAGTTGCCGTTTCAGGTTCAGGAAATGTTGCTATATACGCTATCGAAAAGGCTCAGCAGCTTGGTGCAAAGGTTGTTACAGCATCAGACTCAACGGGTTGGGTTTACGATCCCGACGGTATTGATGTTGCTGCTTTGAAAGAAATTAAGGAAGTAAAGAGAGCAAGACTTACAGAATATAAGAACTACAGACCTAATTCAGAGTATCATGATGGTAAGGGCGTTTGGTCGGTTAAGGTTGATGTTGCTCTTCCGTGTGCAACCCAGAACGAGCTTAATCTTGACGATGCAAAGACGCTTGTTGCTAACGGCGTTATGGCTGTATGTGAGGGTGCTAATATGCCGTCCACAACAGAGGCTATTGAGTACTTCCAGGCTAACGGTGTTTACTTCGTGCCCGGTAAGGCTGCAAATGCAGGCGGCGTTGCAACATCAGCTTTGGAAATGTCACAGAACAGCGAGAGACTTTCATGGTCATTTGAAGAGGTTGACTCAAAGCTTCAGAACATTATGGTTACATTGTTCCATAACATTGACAATGCAGCTAAAAAGTACGGCTTCGAGGGCAACTATGTTGTAGGTGCAAACATTGCAGGCTTTGAAAAGGTTGTAGATGCGATGAACGCACAGGGTATTGTTTAATTAGAGTTTTGGTATTTATGACGGGGCTGTTGCTTAACGCAACACTCCCGTTTTTTACTATTGTTCTCGAAAAGTGATTTATATTTTGATATAATTAAATTAAGGAAATGTTTGTAAGCAAGCGGTGATTACTATGTATAAAAAACAACTTATGGCATTGGCAGATTCGGAGTATAAGGCGTTTTCGGCAAAACTAATTCCGACGGTTGACGAAAGCTGTATTATCGGTGTAAGGATGCCGCAGTTGAGGGAATTAACGAAAAAGATAAAGAATGATGAGAATATTGGAAAGTTCCTTTGTGACCTGCCACATAGGTATTATGAAGAGAATAATCTCCATAGTTTATTGATTTCACAGATTAGGGATTTTGATGAGTGCATAAATGAACTTGATAAATTTTTGCCGTATGTTGATAACTGGGCTACCTGTGACTCGACAAAGCCGAAAAGCTTTAAAAAGAACAGAGATAAGTTGATGATTGAAATTAAACGGTGGTTGAAATCGGATAGGATATATACTGTCAGGTTTGCGTTAAATATGTTGATGACTCATTTCCTTGACGAGGATTTTAGAGTTGAACATCTTAATATGGTATCAGGCGTACAATCCGATGAATACTATATCAATATGATGATAGCATGGTATTTTGCAACGGCTCTTGCAAAGCAATGGGATTATACCTTTGCGTATATTAAAAATAACAGCTTACCGATATGGGTACATAACAAAACAATTCAAAAGGCTGTTGAAAGCTATCGGATTACAACGGAGCAAAAGGAGCTGTTAAGACAGCTCAAAAGAAAAGAATAAACGGTTATATAATGAGGAAGCTGTATGCGTTAAATGTTGTGCAGACTGCGAAAATAAGAGATTATGGCGATAACTTGGGAATACAAATGATTAAACGGAGGTTAGGTTAATATGTGGTGGATATTTGCGATTTTATCGGCGGTGTTTGCGGCACTTACATCTATACTTGCAAAGATAGGCATAGACGGAGTGAACTCGAATCTTGCAACGGCAGTTCGCACTGTTGTGGTAGTTATTATGGCTTGGGGAATGGTGTTTTTAACGAACGCCCAAAGTGGACTGTCGGAGATAAGCAAAAAGAGCTGGATATTTTTAATTCTGTCAGGTCTTGCAACGGGTGCGTCATGGTTATGCTATTATAAAGCCTTGCAATTAGGAGAGGCATCAAAGGTTGTGCCGATTGATAAGTTGAGTGTTGTTTTTACTATGATTCTTGCATTTATATTTTTGCATGAACAATTTACTGTTAAATCCCTAATTGGCTGTATGTTAATTGGTGCGGGAACACTTATGATGGTTTTATGAATAGGGCATAATGCAATAAAATAAAAACGGTCTCAAATTTTGAGACCGTTTTTGGTGCCGATGACCGGGGTCGAACCGGTACGGGAATTTCTTCCCACGGGATTTTAAGTCCCGGGCGTCTGCCAATTCCGCCACATCGGCTTATTCA
>JAXJPK010000037.1:0-2580 GCA_036311705.1 Clostridia bacterium | reverse complement strand
TTAAGGAAGCAATGACAATGAACTTCGGAATGGGCATGACGCCTAAAGCTGCAAAAAAATCGACTACCGAGGTAGTTAAAACACTTGTTAGCGAAGGAAGAACAGTTGACGAAAACATTATTGAGAGCGTATTTAAGATGTTCATAAATGGAATTTTAGATGAATCTGAAAAGGCAAAATTTCAAAAGCTTCACGATGATATTGATAGTGTTCCGAAGTATGGCAATGATATTGAAGAAGTTGACCTTCTTGCTCGTGATGTGGCTCATATCTATACAAGAGCACTCGAAAAGAATAAAAACCCGAGAAATGGCATATTCCAGGCAGGCTTGTATCCTGTTTCAGCAAATGTTCCTTTAGGAGAGCAGACGGGTGCAACCCCTGATGGCAGATATGCAAATACTCCGATTGCTGATGGTGTTGGACCACGAGGCGGATACGATGTTTTAGGCCCGACCGCTGCTGCAAACTCGGTTGCAAAACTTGACCATGCAAATGCATCAAACGGAACCTTGTATAATCAAAAATTCCATCCAAGTGCACTCTCGGGTATAGAGGGCTTGCAGAAGTTTGTATCGTACATAAGAGGATTTTTTGACCAAAAGGGAATGCATATGCAATTCAATGTTGTTGATCGTGATACATTGATTGATGCACAGAAAAATCCCGAAAAGTATAAATCACTTGTTGTAAGAGTGGCGGGATACAGTGCATTGTTTACAACTTTGTCAAGGTCTTTGCAGGATGATATTATTGCAAGAACAGAACAAACTTTTTAATTGAGGAAATAACTATAAATGGATTATTTAAAGGCAAGGGGACGAATATTTGATATACAAAGATATTCAATCCACGATGGACCGGGAATACGCACAATCGTTTTTTTAAAAGGTTGTCCTTTGCGTTGCAGATGGTGTTGCAACCCTGAGGGGCAGAATTACAAAATAGAAACAATGCGTGTGAACGGAACAGATAAAATATACGGCGAGGATATAACAGTTGAAGAACTGATGCCACGACTGATTCGTGATGAATTCTATTATAGACGAAGCGGCGGAGGAATAACGCTTTCGGGTGGTGAATGTCTTGCTCAACCCGATTTTGCACCTCATATTCTGCATGCTTGTCAGGATTTGGGCTATAACACCACTATTGAAACAACGGGTTATAGCACATGGGAGAATATCGAGAAATATTTGCCATATCTTGATTATGTTTTGATGGACATAAAGCATATAGATAGTGAAAAACATAAAGAATTTACGGGTGTAAATAACGAGATTATTCTTGAGAATGCAAAGAGGTTTGCACAATCGGGAGTGGATTTAACAATTCGGGTTCCTGTGATACCGGGATTTAACAATACACCTGAAGAGATTTCGGCTATTGCAAGTTTTGCTGCGACTTTGCCGGGAGTGAGTAATTTACATTTATTGCCTTACCACCGTTTAGGTGAGGGCAAGTACGAGGGACTTGGCAGAGAATACAAATTGCATGGGGTTGAGCCCATGAAAAAAGAATATGTAACATCACTTCTTGATGTAGCCAAGAAAAGCGGGTTGAATTGCAGAATTGGCGGATAAAAAATGTTGCTTGATATTAATCAAGCAACATTTTTTGCTATAGTTTATATAATGAATTATCATATATCTAAAATAACACTTTAAAAGGATTTACTTTAACAAATATATGTAAAATTTATTGAATATACTATAGCGGTGATGTTAATTTGAATATTAAAGTAAATCCACTGACAATTCTCCTTTTTGCTGTTTTGACGGCAATGGGGGAAATTAAGATCTATATACTTGCATATATTGTAATGGCTTTGCACGAAACTGCACATCTGTTGGCTGCGTTATTTATTGGACTAAAATCGGAAAGCATAACTTTCGGACCGTTTGGTGTAAACCTAAAACTAAAATGCAGAATAATTCATTCATTGGCTGATGAGATTATCCTGTATTCAGCAGGACCGTTGGTTAATGCTATACTTGCAGTAATGGCGTTATATTTTAAAAATGTCGATTTCTACAGAATGAATACTGCATTATTGGTTTTGAACTTGTTGCCTGTTATCCCCTTTGACGGAGGCATGATAGTCTTGAGGATTTGTGCATCAAAATATGGACTAAAACGAGCAAAGGCGGTTCTGAATACTTTATCGGCAGTACTGGGTACATTGTTTTTTGTGTTCGCGTGTATGAGTGTATTTATGGGATATATAAATATTTCTCTATATATCATAGCAGTGTTTCTTATCGGAAATATTATAACATCAAAGAGCCTGTATGATACTGATTTCATAGAGGCCGTTTCTCTGCAAAAAAAGAGAGGGAACGGTGCAAAACTTGTCGTTATTGACAATTCACATTCAACACTTGACGCTGTTAAGGCTATTTCACCCTCATATACCACCATAGCCGTCTTGCTTGACTCTGACGGGAAAGTTAATAGGGTGGTTTCAGAATATGAAATTCTTGAAAAAAGAGATTTTTTAGGCAATATGTTGTGATACAATTGATGGGTGACAAAAAAATATAGGAAAATCAAACCAAGTATGATATAATGTTAATAACC
>JAXJPK010000036.1:0-13254 GCA_036311705.1 Clostridia bacterium | reverse complement strand
TGATTGCACCGATTATAGTAACCGCTATTATGGTTTTGTATTACATTGCTTACTTTGGCTTTTTGATAGCACTGATAGATGGCATTTGGAAATGGCTTTTGGGAATCATTCCACTTGCTTTTACGGCTGTCTTGCTCAAAGTTTGCATATAAAGAATAAATGAAATAAAGAAAGACTAACTATTAAAAGTCAAGCCTTTAAATAGAAAAAATAAAAAAAATCCGTCGCCCTTGACAAACAGAAATTAAATGCAACTCAAAATGAGCGAAGGCGATTGGTGACACAACCAAAAGACCTCTCCCAAGTCTATATCTTTTTCGGTGAATATAAACTCTCGGTCTTCGTCATAGTGTTTTGCTTCTAAGCTCGTATAAAAACGCAAAAATTCTCTAAAATCCTTTGGCGAGAAATCGGAACTGTTTTCTTGCTTGCAACGTTCCATAACTATAAAGTCCTCAGCAACGTTCTTGACGTTCTTCCATTTGGTATCAGGCTCTAAATCAGGGAATCTAAATATGTATCGATAAAATTCCTTTGCCAAATGTAGAAAGTCAAAATTGTTTATAAACTCACGTGCATATATTTTTCGTTTTGCCATTGTTATCGACCCCTATATTATTAACGAATAAAAGAACGAATTTGTGACATTTATTTGAGTCACCTCTATATATACAACAATTCAGAGAGGGGAATAGGTGACAAAAAAGCAAAACGCTTAAATATACTGGATGTTATCAACAAACCATTTTATTTCGGGAGAATCAAGAATTGCCCTCATTCTCTCGCTGTCTTTAACCTCTATGTAATAATAAAAATGTTCATCCTTGCTGTCCGGCATGGCGAGATGTGCATAGTAATTTGCCGTCTTTACAGTGTCGCCGTTAACAATAACGTGATGACCGGTCATACCGCCGACAGAGATAGCAGATGGCGGCTCCGCGGGTGTGCCTCCGGCATCTTCACTGAAATAATTGCAGGTCTCTAAAAACGTGTCCTTGCAGTCGTCAAGGATTCGAACTCGCAGAATGTAGTTGTTCTCAGGCGGTCTGAGTTCAATGAAATATCTGTCTGTACTCTCAGGATCGCTATTGATGAAGAAATTGTTCGGAATGCGAAAACGCACCCTCTTCATATAAAAATTGCCGTTGTCATATCGTATCATATAGATACCGCCTTTCGTCATTCTTCGTGTTGCAATTCAGGTTGGAAAAGGAATTGAATCAACATCGACAAACGCCAAAACCCCTTGAAAATAAAGGCTTTTTCCGTTTGTCTTTATTATACCGTAACGGCACTCTCACGCCTCATTGCTCATTGAGTTAGGTTTTGCCCATCTGTTAATCTCTGAACGGCTCGGACACGAAAACATAGAAACAACTCTGAACACATACTCTCACCTATACCCGAATAAGCACGGAGAAGTAGCAGAAATATTGTCAAAATTGATACAAAATTAAAAATTTAGTACGATATTAGTACGGTCAAGAAATAAAAAGTCCCGAAAACCCTTGTAAATAAAGGCTTTCGGGATTTCTTGTTATTACTCCCACTCGATTGTTGCGGGAGCCTTGGGGCTTAGGTCGTACAATACACGACATACGCCCGGAACTTCTGCAAGAATACGGTCTGTAATTTTCTTTAGGATCGCCCATTCAATCTCGGGCACTGTTGCACTCATTGCATCGACTGTGTTTACGGCACGGATGATTACGGGCCAATCGAATACTCTCTTACCGTCTCTGACGCCTGTTGAACGGAAATCGGGCACAACTGTGAAGAACTGCCATACCTTCTTTGTTAAACCTGCTATCTCAAATTCCTCTCTCAAAATAGCATCGGCTTCACGCAAAGCATTCAATCTGTCACGAGTTATAGCACCCAAGCAACGCACGCCCAAGCCCGGTCCCGGGAACGGCTGACGCTCTACCATAGATTCAGGCAAGCCTAATGCCTTACCCACAACTCTTACTTCATCTTTATATAATAATTTTACCGGTTCTACTAATTCAAACTTCATTTCCTCGGGCAAACCACCAACATTATGATGTGCCTTAACGCCGTCACTCTCAAGAATGTCGGGATAAATAGTACCCTGTGCCAAGAAATCTACATCTGTCAACTTACGAGCCTCTTCGTCAAATACAACAATAAACTCACCGCCGATTATCTTACGCTTCGTTTCGGGGTCATCAACATCTTTTAATTTGTCGAGGAATCTATCCGTTGCATCTATATATATCAAGTTCGCATCAAGCTGATTTTTGAAAACCTCAATAACTTGCTCACTTTCACCCTTACGCATAAGTCCGTGATTAACATGAACACAAATCAACTGCTTGCCTATCGCCTTTATAAGTAACGCTGCAACAACAGATGAGTCAACGCCTCCTGACAAAGCAAGAAGTACCTTTTTATCGCCAACTTGCTTTCTGACTGCCTCCACCTGCTCTGCTATAAACTGTTCCGCTTGCTCTTTCGTAGCTATACGGGCCATTGTTTCAGGTCTTTTGTTTGAATCCATAGCTTTATCTCCTCTTTGTTTGAATTACTGCAAATAGACAGGTAAAATCCTGAATACCTACGGCATTGTAATATTATATCACACGAAAAATCAAAAATCAACTATTTTTTGTCATATTTTAAATTTTTGAACTCAGAAAACTATTCGTGAAACAGATGAATTGTTACATCCATATCCTCTATATCGTTATGTGCTGCCGCAATTATGCAAACCACGCCTGCACCGCGGTCTTTTAAAACTTTTGCACAGTTGGTTGCCGTATTACCGGTAGTATAAACATCATCAAAAAGTATTACATTTTCACCGTTAAACATTACGGCAGCGGAGAACGCATCTTTAACATTCTCTTTTCTCTTTCTCCTGCCTACCTTACTCTGGGGTGCGGAGTCCTTATCCCTAACCAGTGCGTTCTTTATCGGTATTTTTAACGCCTCGGATACATATCTTGCCATAATTTCACTTTGGTTATATCCACGAATATTCCATCTCTTTTTTGAAACAGGAATCGGAACTATATAATCAAATTCACTGAATAAATCGCAATCTTTTAGGTAGTACGCCAAAATCTGACCGATAATGTGACCGCACGCTCTTTTGCCCATAAACTTAAAATCAAGAAACATATCTCTATATACACCCTTATACTTCAAAATCGGTGTCATATATTCAACATTATCACTTGCCTCAAAACGATACAGTTTAGGGTACGCCTCGATTTTCTTAAAACAATCCTTACAGATACAGCTATCTCTATATGTAAAAGCTGTATTCTTCTTTGTCGGTCTACGATTGCAGCTACAGCACAAATATCCTAAATTAAAAACCACTTCCACAGGATTTATCTCCCACTGTTACCATGAGCCTCAAGCCATATTATAAGCACTGAAATATCTGCAGGAGAAACGCCCGAAATACGGGAAGCCTGCCCCAATGACTTCGGTCTAATCTTTTCAAGCTTCTGTCTTGCCTCAAGACGCAATCCGTAGATCTCACTATAATCTATATTTTCAGGCAAAAGCCTTGTTTCCATTTTTCTTGCCTGTGCAGCTTGGGAAAGCTGCCGTTTTATATATCCGTCATATTTCAATTTAATCTCTGTTTCCTCGGCTACCTCATACGGCAGGCTTGGGCGTTCGGGATCCGCATCTGACAGTTTCTCATAATCAAGCTCAGGTCTTTTTATTAAGTCAGAAAGCTTTGCCCCTGTTTTTATCTCGGTGCAAGCATACTTTTCAAGTATGGGATTTGCAACAGACGGCGATACGGTTACGGACGATACTCTATTGATTTCTTTCTCTATCATATCAAGCTTTTTTAGCAGCTTTTTATATCTTTCTTCACTTATTAAACCAATCTTATATCCTATTGGTGTTAGCCTTTCGTCAGCATTATCCTGTCTTAAGAGGAGTCTGTATTCCGAACGGGAGGTCATCATTCTATACGGCTCGTTAGTACCTTTTGTTACCAAATCATCAATTAGCGTTCCGATATATCCGTCAAGTCTCTCTAAAATGAGCTCTTGTTCACCCTTGATTTTAAGTGCGGCATTTATTCCCGCAACAAGTCCTTGTGCAGCGGCCTCCTCGTACCCCGATGTACCATTAAACTGTCCTGCACCGTACAATCCCGATACATTCTTAAACTCCAACGTTCTGAACAGCTCTGTCGGGTCACAACAATCATATTCTATAGCATATGCACTACGCATTATCTCGCAATTCTCCAGGCCCTTAACGCTTCTGTACATTTCTATCTGTACATCTTCGGGTAGGCTTGTTGAAAATCCTTGAGCATACATCTCTTTCGTATCAAGCCCCATTGGCTCTATAAACAACTGATGACGAGGCTTTTCGTGAAATCTCACAACCTTATCCTCAATCGACGGGCAGTATCTCGGTCCGACTCCCTCCACATGTCCGCCATACATAGCACTTCTGTGCAAGTTTTCACGAATAATTCTATGTGTTTCCTCATTGGTATAAACCAAATAGCAATCTACCTTGTTCTCTCCTGCATCCTCTGTTTCAAACGAGAACGGGACAATATTCTTATCACCTTTTTCGACTTCCATTTTACTGTAGTCAAGCGTATCGGCGTGAAGTCTTGCCGGTGTTCCTGTTTTAAATCTCCTTAATGATATGCCAAGCCCTCTCAAGCTTTCCGACAGCTTATTTGCAGGGAACATACCGTCAGGCCCGCTTTCCTTTGAATAGCTACCCATCAAAATCTTACCCTTTAGATATGTGCCTGTTGCAATAATAACAGCTTTCGTACGATATTCCGCACCTGTATCGGTTTTAACCCCATATACCTTGTTTTTGTCCGCAAGTATCTCAACAACCTCGCCCTGCTTAATTTGTAAACCTTTTTGTTCTTCAAGCCGACGCTTCATTTCACGATGGTATGACTTTCGGTCTATTTGTGCACGGAGCGAATGAACAGCAGGACCTTTACCACGATTTAACATCTTTGACTGGATAAAAGACGCATCTGCCGCCTTGCCCATTTCGCCGCCCAATGCGTCAATTTCTCGCACCAAGTGGCCTTTAGCTGTTCCGCCTATACTCGGATTACACGGCAGGTTTCCGATTGCATCCAGGCATATAGAAAACATAACCGTATTCATTCCCAACCTTGCCGCCGCAAGTGCTGCCTCCGCACCCGCATGCCCGCCACCGATAACGGCAACATCATATTCTCCTAAAACCATTATTCCTCTGCCCCTTCATCAACAGATTGCTGCATTCTTTTTTCCACTCTTTTTATATTCTTCTCAATAACCCTTGCAGCATAAAATTCAAGCGGAAATCTCGTTAACGAGATACCCAAAATTGCATAAACAAATATTCCTAACTTGCCGAAATACACAAATAATAGTATAAACAATGCGCTCGTTACTGCTGTCAGCAACAAACACATCGGTAGTTTTGCCATCATCATTATAAATGAATTTTTCAATAGATTTTTAAACCCACATTCATATGTAACCATAATCTGATATAAAAATATGTGCATCATGGTGTACAACAAAAACGATACTGTAACAATACCTCGGCTCACGCCAAAAAATTTCTGAATTGCAGCAGGTGCATCCGCCGCAAACGCACCGTAAAAATAAATTCCGTAAACAGCTGCAAAAATAATGACAAAATCAAGCACGATTAGAAGGATTGCATTCTTAAAATTCTCCTTAATTTTGTCCCATCCGTCACTCCAGACCCATGTATGTTCGCCTCTGACGAAACATCTTGTAACATACGCATATCCCGCCGCCGCAGGTCCTGAACCAAAAAGATTTAACAATCCGCAGGCGATAAACACGAACATAACCATAGCAGAGTTGTTATCGGCAATTCCGGCTATAGCCTCCTCAATACCCCAACACCTTGATATTAATGGTCCGAAAAACAAGACACCTATTATTAAAAATGGCAAACTCTCAAACATATAATACAGCCCGGCTTTAAGAAGCTTAAAAAACTTTCTGAAATAAATTTCAAAAAACAAAAAAATACCTTTTTTCTTAGGTGCATCTTTTTCAACGCCCGGTCCTTCTTTTAAGTATCTGTTGAATAATCCCATTGTTTCTCCTCAGTCAATCTTTCTTCCCAAATTTGATTATTAATGTTTTTACAATAAGTGCCAAACACGCACAATCAAGTATAATTCCCGCAATAATCAATATTTTATCCATAGTTAATTCCCTCGCATATTAAAACATAAGTCATTTTTTGACTTTTCACACCAAAGCGGAGGGGCACAAGCTCTCCCTCCGCAATCAGATTATAAATATGGTGTAAAATCTATTTTTTCAACTATCCTGTCGGCAATCTTTCTCATACCGTAATCACTTGGATGCAGTGAAACGCCTCTATGCTCAAATTGACCTATCGCCATAGTTTTTTCATCTTGCTCAAGGTCACCGATTTTGCAGAATGTGTAACCATTCTCCGCCGCAACCTCTTCAAAAATTTTATTAAGCACTTCTATACGCCAAAAATTGTCTGTTACAATTATCTGTGCATTCGGGTTCTTGCCCGAAACAAACTTTATCATTTCGTCAAAGAACGGTTTACAGTTGATTTCCTTATTTGTATCACGGTTTATATTCTCACCTATTCTGATTATAACAAGGTCTGCGGCAAAATCTCTTACAAATTCAAATTTTTCATTCAAAACCCGAGAACCCTCATAATATTCATTCTCCCAGCATGACAGTTGTGCTATGCAGTATTCTATAGGTCCTACTTTCTTTTCAATATCCGCAACCGTCTGATGCACATAATCTGTCTCTCTTGACGATGCAGCCATTCCCCAATCGCCATGCCAACCAATCTGCGGTGCCGGAGCGTGGCGTGTAATAGAGTTTCCAACAAACAAAACCTTTAATTTTGCACCCTCTGATTTTGTCACAATTATATTAGAAGCTACCTGATTTACAGATGAAACAGTGTTCCCCTTTGCATTTTCCGAAACAAATTCTTTATTATCCATTTTTCTTTTCCTCCGTTTTTAATCCTTATATTCCAAGATTTTGTATATTGCCTTTTCAAGACGCTCAAAGTCGTTTGGTGACGGTTTAAGCAACACTTCAACAGGCTTTAGCATCTGCCTTAATCCCATAGCTGATAAAGTTTTATCAACAAGCTTAATCCCGTCACCTGCCCAACCGAACGAGCCAAATACGAAATACGGCATACCTCGCTTATTTACAAGGTCAATACGGGTTATTGCATCCCAAATTTTTGTTGGTGCGTTACGATTAATCGTACGAGTTCCAACAATCAGCATATCCGATATATTAATTATATTTGATACAAGCTCCGAATTTTCATCCTCGGAATTAATCAGGTATATCTCATTATCCTTTGAAAGCTTTTCGCTGACAAATTCCGCCATTGATTTTGTGAATCCATACTCACTGCTATAGAGAACGCATATCTTTCTGCCTTGCTTTTCGGGTTTCTCCGTCATCTTGATATATTCATCAATGATAAAGGATGGATTACTATGAATACCGCCGTATGACGGGCAAATAGCCGATAAGTTCTCTCTATGGAGCATTTCCACAGCATCACGCACAAACCCACGATTTACCGCCAGCCGTTGACTGTAGTATTCCGCGAAACTATTACCTCCCGAAAATAGTTCGCCCGAAAAAAGCATTCCCTCATAAACAGCCGCAACAGTGTCCACCCAATGGACATTAGGAATAACAACAAACCTTATCCCCGAAACCTCCGAAGTGTTTTTTATAAGACGCTCGTTAAACTCTCGATTTACAATCTCTTTTATATTACGAAGCCCTGCAGGCGTTGCATAAATCGAAATGTCAGGATTTATCTCAAGAACTCGTTCAAGTCCGCCGCAAAATTCAGGCTTTGAAGTTAGAATTATCAGTCCGTCTGCACTTCTCGCCTCATTTACATATGTATCGCACAATTTTTCCGGCACACCGCCTATAACGAACTTTTTCCCTGAAGTATCCACAACATAGAAATTGTATCCGTCCTGTGAAAATAATGTTACATTATCCGTAATCTTATCTGCAGACAATGGACCACCAGTCCTTTCTTCTCTGCATATCGGCAATATCAAATCCTGCCAAAATCAGTGATTCCTTTACTTCCTCCTGCCTGCCGTCAATAATTCCGGAGGTTATGAACACTCCGCCCTCTTTCATATATTCACGGGCAGTCGGAGCAAGACCAATAATTACATCTGCAACTATATTTGCCGCAACAACCTCATATTTATGCTCGGATATAATCGCTTTTACATCAGGGTCGGTCACAACATTTCCGCTGATAACCTTGTATTTTGAACGGTCAATGCCGTTCATATCCGAGTTTTCGTATGCTGTATCAATACAATTCGGGTCAATATCGACCGCAACAGCCTCCTCTGCCCCCAAAAGCAAAGACACAACCGACAAAATACCGCTTCCGCACCCTAAATCGAGCATACGGCAGCCGGGAGTGATATATTTTTCAAGCTGCGTCAAACATAGTTGCGTTGTTTCGTGTGAGCCTGTACCAAAACTCATACCGGGATTTATATTAAATACGACTCTATCCGTAGGCTCTGTGAGAGTTTCCCATTCGGGCTTTATAAGGATTTTTTCTCCCACTTCCATAGTATGAAAATACTGTTTCCACGCATTTGCCCAATCTTCCGTTTTCGTATTTTCAACTTCTGTTTCAAGCCTTCCGTATATGCCGTCCTCGTTCATTTCGTTAAGCTCTGCCATAGAGCCTCTTATAGCTGACAGGAGTTCATAACCCGATGCATCGTTACTGACATATGCGATAACACGAGTTTCGCCCGACATCTTTTTAATTAACTCCTCGTCAACATAATCCCAAGCGTCCTTTGTTTCCTCAAGGAAATCGTTAAACTCCGCCTCATCCTCTATAACAAGACCTGTTATGCCCAGCTGCATAAGTCGCCCGCTTACAGGCTCAATACCCGCTGCGGTTGTATATACCGTTACCTTTGTCCAGTCCATAATTCCTCCAAATTAACAATCAAGAAAATCTTTTAGTTTCTTTGAACGGCTCGGATGACGCAATTTTCTTAACGCCTTCGCCTCAATCTGACGAATTCGTTCACGAGTTACATTAAACTCTTTACCCACCTCTTCAAGTGTACGCTGTCTACCGTCTATAAGCCCGAAACGAAGCTTTAACACCTTTGCTTCACGCGGTGTTAGCGTTTTAAGGACATCAACAAGCTGTTCTTTGAGCAACACATAGCTTGCCGCCTCTGACGGTGCAGGAGCATCATCATCAGGGATAAAGTCGCCCAAATGGCTGTCCTCCTCCTCACCTATCGGTGTTTCCAGAGATACGGGCTCCTGAGATATTTTTGAAATTTCACGGACCTTTTCAACTGACATATTCAAACCTTTTGCGAGCTCCTCAGGTGTAGGCTCACGCGCAAGCTCCTGAACAAGCTGACGAGATACACGAACCAGCTTGTTTATAGTTTCAACCATATGAACAGGGATACGAATAGTCCTTGCCTGGTCAGCAATAGCTCTTGTTATTGCTTGTCTTATCCACCATGTAGCGTAGGTTGAGAACTTATATCCCTTTGTGTAATCAAACTTATCAACCGCACGGATAAGTCCCAAATTACCTTCCTGGATAAGGTCAAGGAACATCATACCTCTGCCCACATATCTCTTTGCAATACTGACTACAAGACGCAGATTTGCTTCGGCAAGTTTCTTTTTTGCCTCCTCATCGCCCTGCGACATACGCATTGCAAGTTCTGTTTCCTCATCTGCGGAAAGCAAATCAACCTTTCCGATTTCTTTAAGATACATTTTGACATGGTCGTCAATATTTATGCCCTCCGGCACAGACAAGTCCTCAAGCTCCTCTTTTGAAACTTCAATATCCTCGAGCTCCTTGTCCATATCTTCTATGACTTCGATTTTCTCCTGCTCTAATGTATCGTAAAGCTTTTCCATTTCCTCGGGTGTTACCTCGATACCGTCAAAAGCGGCATTAATCTCGCCATAGGTAAGATAATCCTTCTTCTTGCCTCGTTCGAGAACTTCAAGCATTACGGCATATTTCTTTTCCGCCATCGCTTTTTGCTCGTCTGTTATTATTTCTTCTGATACTGAAAAATCTTTTTCTGCGTCCATCTCTTTCCCCTCCGAGTTATTTTTTCTCCGACCACTGCTTTTTTTCCTCCATAAGAGTATTCCTTTGTTTTATAATATCAGAAATCTCTTTCGGGTCAGCAGTCTTATTCATCCTTTGGTCCAGCTTATTAAGCTTTATTGTGTAAATTAAATCATATAGTGTACGGTCATCATCAGCATACTCCTCATTATTGAAGAACACTGCAGCTGCTGTGTTTTCTGAATCGGTATCCCCTGAAAATTCATTCAAAATCACAGCTTCATCTATTTGCGTTCCTGCTTTTGCGTATTCATACATACGCTTTGCTAAAGTTATATATATGTTATTGGAAAACTCATCACAAGCTATAAGTTCACTTGCCTTTAGGGCAAGCCGTCTGCTTTTTGCTATAACAGAAAGCAGCTTTCTTTCTGCATCAAGCACCGTGCTGTTTATTTTTTCGTCTGTCGGCTTGTCGCTGTTAAGCCGATTTATTTCACGCCGCTTGTATTCCTCTTTTGTCTTTTCAGGCGGTTTTTTGTATGTTTTTTTCTTATATTCGGAATATTTTCCATATATTGCCCGTTCGGAAATTCCCGTTTCACGGGCAGTTTTTTTTATGTATGCCTCAACCTCAACGGTATCCTCAATCCCCGAAAGGCATTGGGCTGCCTCCTCTACAAATCGGATTTTTCCGTCCGCATCGGTTATATCATACTTTTGCCGTATGAGCGAAAGCTTGAATTCCGTCCCCGGCACAGCCTTTTCTATCGCTGTTTTAAACCCCGACACTCCGTATTTTGATATATATTCATCAGGGTCTTTAGCCCCTGTTATTCTTATAACCCTTGTCCTGCCTCCTGCACCGGATATAATGTCAATCGCGCGCAGAGCCGCTTTCGTGCCTGCCTCGTCCATATCATAGCATATTAAGATTTCGTTGCTGTATCGGGTTAAAATCTTTGCTTGCGTTTCTGTAATCGCAGTACCTAAAGTTGCGACGCAATTTGATATTCCTGCCTGATGCACAGATATAACATCCATATAGCCCTCACACAGAATTATGTTTTTCTCATTGGAATTCTTTGCAAGATTTAAAGCGAAAAGGTTAGCACCCTTATCAAACAGTGCCGTTTGCGGTGAGTTGAGGTACTTTGCTATTTTAAATCCGTTAGGAAGTTCGTTACTGCCCATTACTCTGCCGCCGAAGCCAATCACCTTACCACGAACATTTATAATCGGGAATATAACTCTGTTTCGGTACTTGTCAACCGCCTTGCCGTTTCGCATTACTGCAAGCCCTGCATCGACAATATCCGCTTCCCTGTAGCCCTTACTTTTGAGTACATTTAAAAGTGCATCTGTTGAATCGGGAGCATATCCCAATCCAAATTTAATTATTGTCTGTTTTGAAAGCTTTCTGGATACAAAATACTCACGAGCAGCCCGTCCTTTTTCGGGGTCCATTAACACATCATAGAAAAATCGTGCCGCTATCTTGTTCATCTCGGCAATGGAATCTTTTTTTCTCGAAAGAGCATTTGATTCCTTTATCCCATTTTCGGGAATGGTGATATTTGCACGGTCTGCAAGCTGCTTTAAGGCGTCTTTGTAATCAAGGTTTTCAAGCCGCATTACCAACTGCACAAAATTCCCGCTTGCTCCGCATCCGAAGCAATGGAACAGCTGCTTGTCACGGTCAATACTGAATGAAGGGGTTTTCTCATTATGAAACGGGCAACACGCCATATAGTTTTTTCCGTTTTTCTTTATTGTGATAAACGCCGATGCATAATCTATTATATCATTTGACATACATATTTCGTTAAACAGTTCATCGGATACAAATGCCATTTTCCCCCTCCTCGCATTTAGTATATTATTTGCAAATCAAAAAAATTTATACATATTATATTTACCGCATTTTCAAAAAAAATAACAAAAAAACTTGAATTTCCCCACTATCTTATTATTTCGACATCAAGTTGCTTTTTACTTGTAAAAACAATAATTTCATCATAATTAATAATAACATTTAAATAAGCAATATTCTTTTTATCTATATATAACAAAATGCAAATAGGAAATTCAAATAAAGTGCAGATATATCATATTTTTATTTTTTTGCAAAAAAAGTATTGACAAAAGATATTGCTTGTGCTATAATACTTAATGTTGTTAAGGCAACGCCATATGCGGGAGTGGCTCAGTGGTAGAGCGTCACCTTGCCAAGGTGAACGTCGCGAGTTCGAATCTCGTCTTCCGCTCCATATCAAGGAATCCTAAACGGATTCCTTTTTTACTATATAAATTGAAAGGAACGAGGATTATGCAATTACCGAACGACCCTGCAATACTTTTAAGTGTAATTAACACAAAGCTTCGTGATTTTTATTCTTCATTGGACATACTGTGTGACGATTTGGAAATTGATAAAGACGAAATCGTAAACAAATGCCGTATGATTGGGTATGAATACAGCCCGGAGCGAAATCAATTTATATAAGGAGAAAAGCTATGCTGGAAAAGGAAATAAAGGCGTTAATAAATGAAAAGGTATATAACGCTATATTAGGCGAATTTGAGTGGGATTCATCTGCCGAGCAGACAAATCATTACTATATATCGCCCAACAACATACTAAAAAAATATGGTATAACATTTAGAGTAAGAACAATAAACGGCATTAACAAGCTCCAAATCAAAAAACATATAAGCAATGAAGCCTCATTGCAAATTTCCGAGGAAACAGAGCGTGAAATCGAAAATGTCCCGAACAGTTTTTCAAAAGAATATGTAAAAGAGATGACAGGGATTGAGGCACCCGTTGCACGTATCGGCTCACTAACTACACTCCGAAACAGCTTTATGTTCACAGACGGGGTTGAAATTTGCCTTGATAAAAGCGAATATTTAGGTATTACCGACTATGAAATAGAGGTTGAATATACATCACCGATACCCGATGAATTACTTGATAATCTCGCACGCCTCGGGGTGGATTTCAATAAAAAACCAGTAGGTAAATTTTCAAGATTTATAAAAAAGTTATCGGAAATTAATGGGCTGTAAAAAAGTTGAATAGTCCCCATAGGG
>JAXJPK010000035.1:0-8657 GCA_036311705.1 Clostridia bacterium | reverse complement strand
CGTTAAGCCCGGTGAAAATCCCGACCCGAATATTAATAAAATTGTGGGTGCACCCGGTGTTGAGGCGAGCCGTAATTTCGCAAACAAGATTTGGAACGCATCACGATTTGCACTTATGAATCTTGATATAACAGAAAACAAGCTTCCCGAAACCTCGGAATTGCAGCTTGAGGATAAGTGGATTTTGTCACTTTACAATAAGCTTGTTAAAGAGGTAACGGATAATCTTGACAGCTTTGAGCTTGGTGTTGCATCACAAAAGATTTATAACTTCATCTGGGATAATCTTTGTGACTGGTATATCGAGCTTATAAAGCCGAGATTATTCGACAAGGAAAACCCGACGGGTAAGACCGCACAGTATGTTTTGACTTATGTTCTTTCGCATACAATGCAGCTTCTGCATCCGTTTATGCCGTTTATCACAGAGGAGATTTGGCAGCATCTGCCGCATGAGGGTGAGAGTATTGTTATAAGCAAATACCCCGAATATTCGGAAAAGCTTTGCTTTGACGAGGATGAAAAGTCAATGACTATTATCATGGATGCAATTTCTGCAATCCGTAACAGACGAGCAGAAATGAATGTGCCGCCGTCAAAGAAGGCAAAGACAATTATAGTTACAGATAAGAGCGATGTATTCTCTAAAGGCATTTCATTCTTTGAAAAGCTTGCATCCGCATCAGAGGTTGTTATTGCATCATCAAAGGACGGAATTGACGCAAATGCCGTAAACATAGTTGTAAGCGGTGCACAAATTTATTTGCCGATGAGCGAGCTTGTCGATAAGGATAAGGAGCTTGAGCGTCTTAACGCCGAAAAGAAAAAGCTTGAAGGTGAGATAAAGCGAGTTGAGGGCAAGCTTTCAAATCCCGGCTTTATGGCTAAAGCTCCCGAAAAGCTTGTTAATGAGGAAAGAGCAAAGGGCGAAAAATATAAGGAAATGCTTGTCAAGGTTCTTGAGAGCATTGATGCAATGAACAATATGTAAATTGGGGAGAACGAAAAAGTGAACTATAACGAAGCTATAGAATTTGTTCACGCTATCCCGAAATTTGTGCGTCCGCTGGGCAATGAAAAGCTCGGCGGACTGCTTGGTTTATTGGGAAATCCGCAGAACAGTTTGAAATTTATTCATATAGCGGGAACAAACGGCAAAGGCTCAGTTTCGACTATGCTCGCTGAGGTATTAGGGCGTGCAGGGTATAAAACGGGACTGTTCACATCTCCGTTTATCGAGGTTTTTAATGAACGCATAAGGATAAACGGCGATATGATAGATGATGAGGTGCTTGTGGGGTATATATCGGATACCAGAGAGATAATGCAAAAAAATGACGCACAAGTTTCGGAGTTTGCGTTCATAACAGCTGTTGCAATGAAATATTTTGCAGACGAAAAATGCGATATCGTAGTTTTAGAAACAGGTATGGGCGGCAGACTTGATGCGACGAACATTATATCCGTACCGGAATGTGCGGTTATAACCTCGATTAGCCTTGACCATACGCAGTATCTCGGTGAAACGATAGAGGAAATAGCCCTTGAAAAATGCGGAATAATAAAAGAGGGCGGCAGGGTTGTGTCAGCCCCCAATGTTGAGGCTGTTTCGATTATTTCAAACGAAGCAGAAAAGCGGAACGCAACACTTTTTGTTTGTGAAAAAGCGGTAAAGACCAATGGTGGATTTATTTATAAAAACAAGGAATATGAACTCGGACTTATGGGTGAGTATCAAGCGGAAAATGCGGCGGTTGTGTTAGAAACCTTGTCCGTATTAAGGAAAATTGGTTATGTTATCCCTGATATGGCGATAAAAGACGGCTTAAAAAATGCAAAATGGCAGGCTCGGTACGAGTTTGTCAATCCCGATATGGTTATTGACGGCGGTCATAATCCGGGCGGCATAAAGGCGTTAAAGGAGTCGCTAAAGAAAGAAAACCGAAAAATCACGCTCGTTCTTGCTATGATGGCAGATAAGGAATACAAAGAATGTATAGCCGATATAATCTCGGTTGCTGAATCGGTTGTTGCTACAGAGGTGGATATGCCCCGTTCTCTTAAAGCGTGCGAGATAAAGGCGGTTTGTGATGAGTACGGAGTGGATTGCATAGAGAAAGCTGATATAGCATCCGCAATAGAAACCGCAAAAGCTATGGCAAACGGCGGTCTTGTCTGCGTGTGCGGTTCCCTCTATCTTGCAGGTGAAGTTAAACGGCTTTTAAAGTGACTTTTTCTTGTTAGAAAACGGCACAATAAACGCAAAAACAATTACAAAAACAATTGCAGTGGCAAGCAGGATTGCAGATACTGCAAATGATGCAGAAAGCTTTGCTTTTATGTCGGATATAAACACCGATTGAGGTGGAATTATGAACAACACGGCAGCAGTCAAGACGGCTGCTGTTATGCTATGCAGACATTTTCCTATGATGTACGGCTTAAGGCTTAATTCGGCCTCGGCAGTTACTGCGGCGACCTGGATATGTACGCTTATCCCCGAAAATCCCACAATAAGCGAGGTTAGAATAAGCTTTTGTGCGGTATTGTAGTCAAGTCCGTATATTTTAATTACTCCTGTTGAAAACTCGCAAATACCCGAGATAACGGAATCGAGTGCGGGCGGTGAGGGTATCATTTCAAGAACGGCTCTTGAAATTGCCGAAAAAAATATAATAGAGAAACACACGGTTATCATATTCTTTGCGGCAGTATTCAGCGAGGTGGCAAAAGCGGTGCTTGCAGATAATTCCTTTGTGTTGACATATGTTGGGGGCGAATTATGAGCCTCCTTTTTATAATTCCTGAAAATAATCCCGACTATAATTGATGAAATGATGTGGATAACATAGAGCATAACCCCGTATTGAGGTTTGTGATACAACGCTGTGCCAATTGCACCGATGATAAACAGCGGCCCCGAATTATTGCAAAAGGCGAGCAATCTTTCCGCTTCGGATTTTGAAAGGTTTCCGCATCGGTATAGGTCAGCAGTGCAAATCGCACCTGACGGGAATCCGCTTAAAATACCCATAACAAATGCAGCAGCACCTGCAGGTGCTACATTAAAAATCGGACGCATTATGCCTTGTGCAAGATTTGCGATAATCGAGCCGAAGCCTGAATATATTAAAAGTCCCGAGCAGACGAAAAAGGGAAACAATGACGGGATTATTATTTCGTAACACATATCCATTGCATCCTTTGAGAAACGAATTACGGACTCGGAGCGGAACAGTATAACCCCGATTATAATAAATACACCAAAATATAATAGTTTTCGCTTCATACCCGACACCTCCGTAATTAATTAAAGTATATGAGATGACGAACGAAAGTTATACTATATTGAATATATGTTTAACAATATACTCATTTAATATTGCAATTTTGCATATAGATTACTGTTTGGGGGGTGGGGGATTTTGAAACGGTTTCGAGAGCGTATGGCAGAAAAATTGGAGTTGCCGAAAGATGTGGTTATGGATTTGCCTCGTGTATCAATCTGCGGTGATAAAGAGGTTTTTGTGGAAAATCATAAGGGTGTGACCGAATACACGGATAAATGTATTCGAATAAAAATGAATGACGGTATGATAGGTATTTGCGGTGATGATATGCGAATAATTGTGCTTGAAAAGGACCGTATGATTATAAACGGCGATTTTGAGCGTCTTGAATATGAAAAATTTGGGAGAAAAGTAAAAAATGTTC
Source organism: Clostridia bacterium (assembly GCA_036311705.1). Classification (GTDB taxonomy): domain Bacteria; phylum Bacillota; class Clostridia; order UBA1381; family UBA1381; genus Ornithomonoglobus. The sequence goes on along the minus strand of JAXJPK010000035.1, from coordinate 4,943 downwards.
AAAAAAATCTTTAAATTTATTGCAGGATATGTTATAATAGAAGTAGCAGGCAAAAATAAAGAGCGTTTTTTGAATTTGTGCCTATCAAATGATATTGCGATATGGAATGTTCACCCGAACGGGAATGTAATGATTGTTTCAATGAGCAATCAGGACTTTATGAAAATACGCAAGCTCAGAAGGGTATGCTGTGTTAAAATAAAACTTTTAGAAAAAAAGGGAGGCATATTTTTTCTGGGCAAATACAGGCACCGCTATGGCTTTTTGGCGGCAGGCATACTTGTATGTATATATTTTGTTCTTGTGCCGCAATATATATGGTGTGTGGAAATTGTTGGTGCAAAAAATGCCGATGTGGAGAAAATAGAAAAGATTTTACGGGATAACGGCGTTTTTGTCGGAGCAAAAAAGAACGGTATTGCAGATTTGGGTGATTTAAAGAATGCGGTTATTGGCGGCGAGGAAGAAGTGAATTGGGCGTGGCTGTATATTGACGGGGCAAAGGCAAGACTTGTTTTGCAGGAAAGAACTCGTCCGCCGCAGGTTGCGGATAAAAAAGAGCCGACAGATATCATCGCCGTATGTGACGGAATAGTTAAAAAAGCGGATATTAAGCGGGGCGAAAGGCGAGTTAACGCAGGAGATACCGTAACGGAGGGACAGCTGCTCGTTTCGGGCAAGGTTGCGGTTTTTCGGGAGGGCTATGATGAAAAATACTCATATGTTCATTCCGACGCGAAAATTATCGCCGATACAATCCGTACCGAAACGGGTGAATTTAAGAGCAAAGAAACATTGCGTATAAAAACGGGCAATAAGAAAAGACAGTTTTTGATACAAATTTTCGGGCGTGAATTTAAGCTCGGTAAAAGTGCGGACGAAGTGTTTGAGGATTATGATACTGCCGAAAGGTTTTATGATGCACGATTACCGTATGTGGGCTATCTCGGGTTTGGAATGAGCGTAAAAACAGCATATGAGGTGAACAAGATAGAGCATAAACTGACAGAAAAAGAAGTGCTTATTCGTGCGGAGGAAAATCTGCGTGAGAGGATAGCGAAAAAGCTTGGAATAGGTGCAAGTATGACAGACAAAACGCTTACATACAAAAAAGACGGTGACAAATATACAGTAAAATTAACTATGCGGTTAAGAGAAAATATCGGTATGGAAATACCGTGCAAGGAGTGAATGGATTGATAAAACGAATGATAGAAATACCGGAGAATATTGATGCGTCAGAACTCTTCGGTCAATTTGATTCTAATATGAAGCTTATTGAAAAGGGCTTTGGGGTAAACATTTCTTTGCGTGAGGACGGCGTTAGAATAACGGGCGAGGAATCGGGCGTAGAAAAGGCAGGAAATGTAGTGCATATGCTAATAACGATGCTTTGCGATAACGAGCGGCTTGACGAGCAAAAGATAATGTATGCAATATCGGTTGAACAAGAGGGCGGCGGAATAGATGTGTCAAAGCTGGGTGCTGATTGTGTTGCGATAAATGTAAAAGGACAGCCGATTAAGACCAAAACACTTGGACAGAAAAAGTATGTTGAGGCAATTGATAAAAACACTATAGTATTCGGTATCGGACCTGCCGGAACAGGAAAAACATATCTTGCCGTCGCAAAGGCGGTGACGGCACTAAAACGCAGAGAGGTCAGCCGAATAATCCTGACTCGTCCTGCTGTTGAGGCAGGCGAAAAGCTTGGTTTCTTGCCGGGAGATTTGCAGAATAAGGTGGACCCATATTTAAGACCGCTATATGACGGAATGTACGAAATGCTTGGCGGCGAGGGGTTTTTACGGTATCAGGAGCGGGGTGTTATCGAGGTTGCACCGCTTGCATATATGCGAGGCAGAACGCTTGACAATGCGTTCATTATACTTGATGAAGCACAGAACACCACGCCCGAGCAGATGAAAATGTTCCTGACCCGTATAGGATACGGCTCTCATGCGATTGTGACGGGCGATATAACACAGATAGACTTGCCGGGCGATAAGCGGTCGGGTTTAAAAGAGGCAATGAAAATACTCGGCGGAATAGAGGGGATTGCTTTTTGTAAGTTTACCGAAAAAGATGTTGTTCGTCATCCGCTCGTTCAGGAGATAATTAAGGCGTACGCAAGATATGACGAGAAAAGGATGCAAAAGAAAAAGTCCTGATTTGTTGGCAGGAGGAGTAGGAAATGGTAGAATTAATTTTTGAGAATGAAACGGACAAGCAAATAGCACAACAACAGATTGACGAGATAAAATCGGTGTGTGAACGAACTATGGAGCTTGAGGAATGTAATTTTGATGCACAAATAAGCTTTACAATCACAGATAACGAGGGAATAAGAGAAATAAACAGAGAATATCGTGATATTGACCGTGCGACAGATGTCTTGTCTTTCCCAATGCTTGAATTTGACACAGACGAGATTGATGCGGAATTTGAAACGGAGGACGGATTCGTCTTGTTGGGAGATATAGTAATTTCATATGAGCGTGCGGAGGAGCAGGCTTGTGAGCTTAACCACTCATTACGCCGTGAGCTGGCGTTTCTAACAGCACACTCAATGCTGCACTTGTTAGGGTATGACCATGTGGATGACCCCGAGGGGGAAAGGATTATGATAGAAAAAGAGACGCAGGTGCTCGACAGTCTTGGGCTGACAAGAGATATATAGGATTATATTGAAAGGATAATAGAATGGATAAAACTTTTAAATCGGGCTTTTGTGCCATTATCGGTATGCCCAATGTAGGAAAATCAACTCTTTTAAATGCTATTGCAGGGCAAAAAATAGCAATAATATCGGATAAACCGCAGACCACAAGAAACAAAATACTTGCAGTTTATTCAACACCCGAAAAGCAGATTGTATTTACAGATACACCGGGTATTCATAACCCGCACAACAAGCTTGGCGAATATATGGTAAAAATGGCAAACGAGAGTATGAGGGATACAGATGTTATTCTCTTTGTCGTTGATGCACAAAAAGGTATCAGGGATATGGAGCGGCAGATAGCCGAGAATATCGACAAGGTCGGAATACCCTGCATACTCGTTATAAATAAGGTTGACCTTGTTAAGAAAGAAAATCTTTTGCCGTTGATTGCGGATTTTTCAAGTATAAATGATTTTGATGCCATAATCCCAATCAGTGCGAAAGAAAACGACGGAGTTAATCAGCTTATCGACGCTATAACGGATTATATAGAGGAAGGACCGATGTTCTATGATGAGGACACCGTAACAGACCAGCCCGAAAAGGCGATTGCCGCCGAAATTATTCGTGAAAAGATGCTGTGGTTGCTCGATAAGGAGATACCGCACGGTATTGCCATTGAAATCACGAAAATGAAAGAAAAGAACAAGATAACCGAAATTAATGCAACAATATACTGTGAGAAAAAGACTCACAAGGGCATTATTATCGGTAAAAACGGGGATATGCTCAAAAAGATAGGCACAATGGCAAGAGCCGATATCGAGAAAATGCTCGATAAAAAGGTATATCTGGAGCTTTGGGTTAAAATAAAGAACGATTGGCGAAACAGCGATTTTCTGATTAAGAATTTTGGGTATAAGGATGACGATTCTATCTGATGCAGGATTTAGTATATAGAGGAATAATCATAAAGCAGGCAAACTATGGTGACGCACATAGAATGCTATGGATTTTCACCGAAAGTGACGGCATCATAAAGGCCGTCCGATATGGGATACGGGGAAAAAAGACCTCCAATGCGGCAGCATTTCAGCTTTTCTGCTACGGCGATTTTAAGCTTCGTCCATCACAGGGTGAAATAATGACGGCGGTATCGGCAGAGGTGATAGACGGATTCTACCCTTTGAGCGAGGATATAAAAAAGCTGTCAATGATTTCATATCTTTCGGATATAACCCATTGGCTTTTAGGCGAGAATAACCCCGACAGTCGTATATGCTCACTCTTTTTAAATGCTGTGTATGCGGCGGCATATCGGGATGAGTCGTATATAAAATTAAAAAGTGTGTATGAATTCAAGCTGATGTGCGTGGGTGGATATATGCCAAAGCTTGATGCGTGTTGCGTATGCGGTAAGGAGGCAGAATATTTCAGCTGTAACAGGGGTGCGGTTTTGTGTCGGGAGCATCACGGAGCGGGGGATATTAAAACGGATAGTACAGTCCTTGCAATTATGCGATACCTTGCAGGCTGCCCCGATAAAAAAATGCTTTCGTTTTCGCTCTCTGATGAAAAGGCTATGGAGTGTTTCTCGAAAATAAGCGAGAAATACATTATTTCACAATGCGAGCGGAATTTTGACAGCTTGAAATATTTTTATTCTATTAATGATATGTAAGCCTTATTTGGTAGATTTTTATAAAAACATTGTAATATAGCAGTGCAAAGTTCACTAATTCGGAAAAAATGAAAAAAATTTATCAAAACACTTGAAATTTATATTTAGTTATAGTATAATTGTAAGGTATTATGTATTAAATTTGTGGAGGTGTAGATTTTGCCGAACATTAAATCAGCAAAAAAGCGTGTTAAGGTAATCGAGAAAAAGACTGCTATAAACACAGCTCGCAAGACTGCTTTGAAGACTGCTTTGAAAAAGTTTGAAGCAGCAGTTGCCGCAGAGAATAAGGCGGAAGCAACAGTATTATTCAACGATGCTGTTAAGAAGCTTGACCAGGGTGTTTCTCACGGTATTCTTCATAAGAATAAGGCTGCAAGAAAGAAGTCACAGTTGGCTGTGAAGCTTGCAAAGCTTGCGTAAGAGAAAAAGATGGGGCTGATTAAATCAGCCCTTATTTTTTATTTGACAATATCTTGTTGGACTATATTTGAGGGGCGTATTTATGAAAGGGTTATATATACACATACCGTTTTGTGTGAAAAAATGCGACTACTGTGATTTTATTTCATTTTCGGGCTGTGATAAATATTTTGG
>JAXJPK010000034.1:0-4632 GCA_036311705.1 Clostridia bacterium | reverse complement strand
TGTCCTGTCTGCTCTGCTTCAACTTCAGAATTGAATGCAGTCCAACCTGTAACATATTTTGCTGTACCGCTCACATTGAATTTATCTGCGATTTCGCTGTCTGCTACTACTGCAACATTTTCCATAATGTCGGCAACTGATTTACCATAAACAGTTGTTGCTGATGTTGCTGAAACTGCAAGCATTCTTTCTGCTGTTTTATCACCACAGCTACATTTACCATTTACATAGTTGTGTCTGTGACTGCTGCTACCGCCGCCACCGCCACCGCCTGATGACGGTTTTTTGTTCTCATCTTTTGTTCCTGTACTTTCAGTTGATACAGGTTTCCCGTTTGCGGTTGTACCTGTAACACCTGTTGCAACATTCAATTTTGTATTTTTTGTGTCAACCTTTGCATTGTCAGCATTTACATTTGCTGTTTCTACTTTACCATTGCCCGATACACTTGTGTCGTCCGCTTCAATATTTATGGTGTCTATGCTACCCTCAACTGCAAGTTTAACACCTTTTGCAACAACATTCACAGTATCCACATCAGCATTTATTGTCACTTTGCTATCTGCTTTTGCAATGACAACAGTATCAGCTTCACCTGTAACTGCAACACCGTCTGAAACAACAAGAACTATACCGCCTTTTGCAGCATTTACTGTTCCGGTAGTGTTAGCGTATGTGGTTATAGTTTGATTTAAGAGGCTCATTACACTTGCACGGTTTATGTCTGCAAGAGGTGCAATGTTTCCGCCGCCTACACCCTTGATATATCCAAGATTAAGCATTGAGTTGATAATGCCCTCTGCCCAATCGGAAATATCATTGTGGTCTGTTGCAGGAGTTTTTGCCGTATTGCTCTCATCAATCTTCAATGCTCTGCCAAGCATAACGAACATTTGCTCTCTTGTCAATGTTCCATACGGATTCATTTCATTAGCACTCACACCGTTCATTATTCCTGCACCTACACATTTAGCAACAGAACTTGCAAACCAATCAGTTGATTTCACATCTGTATATAGGCTTATATTTCCTTCGGTAGAAATGTTCAACAACCTCTCAAATACAGCCGCCGCCTCTGCTCGTGTCATATTATTATCGGGGTTAAAATTGCCTTTGTCGTCACCATTAACAATTCCGTAACCACTCCAACGGTTAATTGCTTCTTCGCCCCAGTGACCTTCTGTGTCTGTATAAGCTGCAAATACAGGCACAGAAGCTATTGTTACTGTCATACACAATACCAATAGCCAAGAAATAAATTTCTTGTTCATAGATAAAATCTCCTTTTCAAAATATTTTTGCATTAAATATTAACGCATTTTTGTATATTAAAGTAATGCCTACCCTCCTTTGTGATGTTATAATATCTTTGCATTAGTGACTATTGTCAAAAGGTGTACCTTTTGACAGTTAATCTTGCTAAAAAATTATATCATAATATAACGCAAAAAACAAGCATTTTTTAACAATTTGTGTAAAACAGCATTTAATTTTTATATTTTTATTTGTTTTATGTGTTTTTCGACGAACAAAATAACTATTGTCAAAAGGTACACCTTTTGACAGTTATTTTTTTAATAGCCGATATTCCCGAAGTCTGCGGTAAAAGGTGGATTCGCTGATTTTACATTGGTTTAAGACTTCGGGCAGAGAGATTTTTTTCTTTTCCCATAGCTTAATAAGGGCGTTAAAATCGTGAGGCAGTTTCTTTTCCGGTCTGCCGAAACGGACACCCTTTGCTTTTGCGGCTGCAATACCTTGTAATTGCCTTTTCCTTATGTTTTCTCTCTCGTTCTGTGCAACAAAAGATAATATCTGCAACACTAAATCTGCTATGAATGTACCCATTAAATCCTTGCCTTGTCTTGTATCTAACAACGGCATATCAATAACGCAAACATCAACACCGATTTCTTTTGTTATCACTCGCCATTGATTTTGGATTTCCTCATAGTTTCGTCCAAGACGGTCAATAGAGAGGATATATAACAAATCGCCTGCTCGTAATTTCTGTATCAGCTTTTTGTATGACGGTCTGTTAAAATCCTTGCCCGATAACTTGTCTATGTATATGTTTTTCTCGGCAATGTTTTTTTGCCTTAATGCAATCATCTGCCTGTCTTCGTTTTGGTCTGTGCTTGACACTCGCACATATCCGTATGTTCCCATAGTTAAACCTCCTTGCTTTGCAAATAGGTAATTCATTAAAATGCTTAATAGCAAGCACAGCAAACGAGTACCCATTTGCGATTTTTCTTTTTTGCAAAATAAAAAGCTGTCCTTTGTAAAAAAGACAGCCTTCGTAAATAAAATATTAAATTTTTGATTAGTGGTTGACAAATCGGGGTTTTAGGTATATAATGATTATAGAAAAAGGCAAGACCTTTGTGGTTATGCCCTTAACAGATTACAAATTGATTGTAACCGTCTTGGCAGAGGCGGTTACGATGCTTTTATGGAGAAAGTTATCAAAACTATGATAACTATAAAGACTGATACAATCAGTTTCTTTACCACTATGTAGCAAAATGCTTACTTGTTTCATAAGCATACCTCCTTTCATAAACTCGGCTCGAAAGCCTGTGAATATAAAAGAGAGGGCATAACCACCTGTGTAGATACACAAGGTCTTGCCTTATCGGATTTCTCCGACAAAAGATATTATACACTATTTTTCCGTATTTTTCAAGTCCTATTTTAATAAATTCGACATTTCACGCATGTTTTTAGCGCGTGATTTTTTTGTGTTCAAAAACACCTCTCTTGACATAGAAAAATGCAAGAAAAGGTATAAAGATATTACCTATATCAAAACTGTATTTTTAATATCACGCATACAAGTCTTGACTTGTGATTTTTAAGAAATATTGCTATTAAAACCGCCTTTATTTGCTACGGTTGAGGTTTGAAACGATATTATGCTCTTGTGCGTAATTTCTTGCCTTTGCTCTGCGTTCATCAGAATAGGGTGCGGTCAAGCGGATAGATAATCTTGACTTGTCAATCTCGTATGTAACACCTCCGCAAGTATGTGTTGCGGTCAGCTTTGCAAGGCTCGGATATTGTTTGCTGAATTTTACAAGCCGATTTTTTAAGGCTGTGTTGTAGGTATAAATACTTGCGGTCTGTTCTGCCTCGTTAAATGTGATTATGGTTTCTCTCTCATATTTTGTCAATCTGCCTTTCATAGTCCTTTTAGCCTCCTTTTTCAGTTCATTTTTACAAGTGAAAAACCGCCTCCGAAAAGACGGAAACGGTTTCAAGTGAAATTACACTATTGAATTATTTTTGTTTGTTCTGTGCGTGTTAAGACACTTTAGTTTGCAACAGTTTTCTTGCGATTGCAAACAGGCTGCTGTCAACAGACGGTATATCTTGATAGCAACTGTCCTTTGCAAATTCTATGTCGGGGTTAAATAACGGATTGACAGATTGATATATTTTCACTCTGCACTCAAAACAAGCCTTGTTATAGTCTATCTTGCCATTTTGGTATTTAGTGAGTACATCAGCAATTATGGTTTTCACTCGTTCCTCATTATCTGCGTAAAAGTTAGGTCGCAAATAATAATCTCTGTACTGCCATATTGCATTGTTTGAAATGGTTACAAGCTCACCAAAGGCAAAACCGCTTGTCTGTTTATTTAACCACGCATTAAAGATAATCACATTACTTTTTGCTCTTGCGTCTGCATATCCCATACCCATTATAACCTCGTCAAAGATATGTCCGACAAGTTTTTCTGTTACAATGATTTGTTCCTCTGTTGCGTTGCAGGGTACGGATTCTCTCGGCACTTGTGCCGCCTGTACCGAAAACGCACTTGAAATTGTTATAAAGACAGTTATAATAGCAATAATTCTTTTCATCAAAATACACCTCTTGTATAAATATAGTTTTCGTTTATGATTTCCATAGCTTGTGCTTTTACATTGTTCATAAGTCCTACCCAACGCATTTGGTCGGTAGCTTTTAACTGTTCTGTAATGCCTTGACTTTTAGCAAGAGCAGGAATAAGTATGTCATATTCCGCTTGTGCTTGTTTGTCAACCTCTGCAAGATATTCAAACAATTTGCCTGTCATAAATAAAGTGGTGTAGTAGGCTTTGTGATTTGCCTTGATATAGCTTTCGTGCCTTTTTCCGAAAATGCCGATTTGGTGTTGTTCGCTCGGTACGGTCAAATTCGGTAAATAATAATCACCGCATTTTATGTACTCAATACCGTTTTCAATAAATCTTTCTTTCATATTGCAATACTCCTTTTCTGCCATTTGTCTTTGTTTTCGTGATAATACGCAAGCTGTTTTTCTCTGCGGTTTTTAGTCTTGCACTCCTTTGAACATAAAACCTCTTGTCCGTTGCTCGGCCAGAAAGGTTTTCCGCACATAACACAATTTTTCTGCCTAAATGTATGGTTGCCCTTTTCCTCAAACCGCTTTTTTGCAATCCGTTCAGCCTTTGCAGTTTTTTTACATTCCTCGCAACAATAAATGTGCTTTGCACTATTAGGATAAAATTCTTTTCCGCAACAAGCACAGTTTCTTTTTGCAAGAAAGTGTCCGTCATTCTTTGCAAGTTTTTCAGCTCGTATTTTCTCACGATATTGTTTTTCTCTGATTTTTGCCATTT
>JAXJPK010000033.1:0-5229 GCA_036311705.1 Clostridia bacterium | reverse complement strand
AGATTGTCTGGATCCTCTGTCGGCCGTTCTGTAGGCTCCTCACCCTCCTCCGTTTCCTCCTCTTCCTCCTCGGGATAGTCAGGCTCAAAATCTACAGCATACTCTAAAAACTGTGTCAGGTCATACGGATTATTGCAGTCAAAATCGGGTTTTGTTGCAATAGCCAATATTTCGCCCGTTTTGGGATTCATAACAATTCCCGCAGCACCCTCTTTAAGCTCATTTTTAAGTACAGCTTCTTCAAGATGCTTTTCTAAAAAATGCTGTATGCTCTCATCTATCGTCAATACAACATCGCAGCCTGTTTCGGCTGATTTAAGGTATTCTGCCTGTTGGTCCTCAATAGTTGTTCCGCTTGCGTTGCGGTTTTTCGATACCGCACCGTCAACGCCTGATAAATACTTATCAAAAACAAGCTCAACGCCCTGTATTCCTGTATTATCGTATCCCGTAAAGCCAAGTACATGTGATGCGACATTGTAAGGATAATACCGCTTTGAATCATTCTCAAAATATATTCCCGAAAGTGCCTTTTTTAGCTCACGCTTCTCCTCGTTGCGAGCCTTGGCATCCTTATCTTTTTCTTCTTCATATTGAGGATTTAAAATCTCCTCTATTGCCTTGCTTTCCTCTGCACTCAATCTCTTTTTGATAATTCTGTATTGGGATTTTTCCTCGAAACAAGCTTTAAGCTTTGAATCGCTCATACCGATTATCGGGGAAATAACCTGCACGCATCTATTAATATCTCCGCTTGCACGAACATCCTGCGGGTTACAAACAAGTGTTTTAACTGATGCGGATTCAGCAAGGACTTTACCGTTACGGTCTAAAATCTTGCCTCGGTTTGCCCTCTCAACCGTATCTGATGTTTGCATTTGCTTTGCGGTTTTAGAAAGTTCCGGTCCTTTTACAATTTGCCACCACGCCATTTTCAAAATAACGGCGGCAAAAACCGCAAATGTAGCAACTATTATTATTGTTGTTCTCTTTTTTATACTGTTTAACGACGGCAAAGCCAATTTATATCATTCCTTTATATGTAAATCTCTGTGCCTCTTGTATTATATGCTGAAAAACTCAATTATATTACTCTTTACACGCTCCCATAATATCTGTGCTCTGTTCGAGAATCCCTCTACTTCATCAGCAGTTTTTATGGTTACATCGCTCTGTTTAACATCAAGATATACGGTCTGATACTTCTCGGGACGACGCATACCAAGTCTTGATGTCGCTTCAGCCTCTATTTTTGATAGGTCTATGCTCTGTTCAAGTTCAAAGGATTTCTGGGCTGTAACCGATTCCTCAAACTTGTACTGCTCCGCCGCCTTTCTTAAATTTGACTGTGACTCATTTACCGTAACATATTGCACAATCATAAAAACAGCCGCAGCTGCTACCGTTAGCACCGATAATATCTTTCCGCCATAGCTCAGCTCTGTTTTCTTTTTTCTTCTCTTTTGTGGTTTTTTCTCCACTTTTTTAACTTGTTTTTTCTCTTCGTATATTGCTTCATTTTCGCTGTAATCGTATTTATACGCCAAATTTCCGTAAATCAAAACAATTTCTCCCTCTCCTGATTACAATTACAATATTACCGCTGCTCTTAACTTCGCACTCTTTGACCTTGAATTTTCATCAAGCTCTTTTTCCGATGGAAGTATCGGCTTTGAAGTTAAAATTTTCACCTTTGGTTTGTTGTTACAAACGCAAATAGGGAAGCTTTTCGGGCAAGTACATCCCTTTGCAAGCTCCGCAAATGTTTTCTTTACTATTCTGTCCTCTAACGAATGGAATGTTATAACGCTCAATACTCCGCCGGGTTTTATTACCTCCGTAAAATCCGTCACCGCCTGTTTAAGAATTTCAAGCTCGCCGTTTACTTCAATCCGTATTGCCTGAAATACTCTTTTTGCAGGGTGCCCCCCGTCCGTTCTTGCACTTTTGGGAATCGCTGCTTTTATAATATCGGAAAGCTCTCCTGTTGTTTTTATCGCACCCTCAACCCGTCTTTCCACTATAAATTTTGCAATCCTCGCTGACCATTTTTCCTCGCCGTAATCATAGAAAATACGCGTCAGCTCATTCTTGGTATAGGTATTGACAACATCATATGCAGTCTTTATATCGCTTCGATTCATTCGCATATCAAGAGGTGCATTATGCATATATGAAAAGCCTCTTTCCGCATTATCGAGCTGATATGAACTAACACCCAAATCCATTACCGCACCATCAATTTTATCAATTCCAAGCTCGTCTAAAATAGCTTTTATTTCATTAAAATTTCTGTTTACGGTTACGATTTTTTCTCCGAAGGGTTCAAGTCTTTTTTTAGCCGCATATATTGCCTCAATATCTCTGTCTATGCCTATCACTTTTCCTGCTCCTCGGCTCAACATCTCAAATGAGTGACCGCCGCCGCCGAGAGTTGCGTCTGCATATACTCCGTTTTTGTTGATATTAAGATAATCCACACTTTCTTTGAGCAAGACCGAATAATGTTTAAATTCCATTTGAACGCTCCTTAAATATTGAGATTATACTTTAATATCCCTTCAAACATAACATCCTGCAGCTCGTCCTGATACTTGTTCCACTCCTCTGCGTCCCATATTTCAAGACGCGTATTCGCACCGACCAACACGACATCTTTTGAAAGACCTGCGTATTCGATAAGCCTTTTTGAAACAGGCACACGCCCCTGCTTATCCACCGATACAGCAGTTGCTTTTCCGAAAAACAATCTTACAAACGCCGCCGCATTACGGTCTGTGGCTGTTGGAAGCTGGTTGACCTTTTGTGCAACCTTTTCCCACTCCTCCTCTGTATAGAGATGAAGACATTTTTCTGAAGTTGACTGCGTGATATATACAGTATCTTTTATATCGTCACGAAGTTTTGAGGGCAAAATAATTCGACCTCGTTCATCAAGCTGTCGCTCATACTCATCAACGAAGCTAACCATATATATCACCGCCTTTCTTTGTTAATTCCGTACATTATCATGTGTAGCGAATGGCTTGGGATTTTTCGCCCAAATTGTGCAAATCGGGTATTTTTACTCCCATTTGCTCCAATTCGCTCCCATTCATATATTATTGTACAACAATTTAAAGAAAAACGCAACCCTTTTTTTTCAGGTTTTTTAGATTTTTTTCAAGTTTATTACTTTTTTCTCATTACTCTTGTAATAATCCGCAAATTGCGGTATAATTATGCTGATATTATTGAATACATTTAAGCTACATTTTGTTCCTTATTACAGAAAAATATACTATATATAGTATTCTTATCAATTATATCACATATGTTTCAATTTGTATATAGTTTTTTGAAAAAAATATTTCAAAACGGTTACAAATTTATCATTTACATTACCGTGATTTTGGAGGATTTGTACATATGCAGGAAGAAGGCACAAATATTGTTTCTGTTATCGCCGAAAAACTCGGAATAACAGAAAAACAAGTCAAAAATGTAATAGAATTAATCGACGGAGGAAACACTGTTCCGTTTATTGCACGATACAGAAAGGAAGTAACCGGGGGTCTTGACGATACCACGCTCCGAGAGTTTCACAAGCTGCTTTTATCACTCCGGTCTCTCGAGGAAAAGCGTCAGGACATACTTCGGCTTATAGGTGAGCAGGGCAATCTGACCGAAGAATTGGAGCTATCAATAAAGAATGCAAAAACTGTATCGGAGCTTGATGATATTTACCGCCCATACAGGCCAAAGAGGAGAACCCGTGCAGGTATAGCCAAAGAAAAAGGGCTGTTACCGTTGGCTGAACTTATTATGGAGCAAAACCCGTCCGTAATACCACTAAACGAGGCAGAAAAGTATATTGATAATGAAAAAGGCGTTGTAACAGCTGATGATGCTCTATCGGGTGCAATGGATATTATCGCTGAAAATATAAGCGACAATGCAGATTTTAGAAAGAGGTTAAGAGAAATAACCATTGAATACGGCATTATCACAGCGACCGCCGCAAAAGATGAGGACAGCGTTTACAGCACATACTATGATTTTTCGCAAAAGATTTCATCACTTGCATCCCACAGAGTTCTTGCAATCAACCGAGGTGAGAAAGAGGGATTTTTATCAGTAAAAATCGAATCTGACGAGGAGCGTATTTTTAAGTATCTTATGCGGAAGCTTACGCCAAAGACCCCCACGCCGTCAACGGAGTATGTGGAGCTTGCAATACACGATGCATATAAGCGGCTTATCGCTCCGTCACTTGCTACGGAAATACGAAACAACGCAACAGAAGCTGCCGAAAACAGCTCTATTAAGGTGTTCGGCAAAAATCTTAACGGACTTTTGATGCAAGCACCCGTAAAAGGTAAAGTTGTCCTTGGTTTCGACCCCGGCTACAGAACGGGCTGCAAAACTGCCGTTGTTGACGAAACAGGTAAAGTTCTCGATACAGGCGTTGTTTACTGTACCTTACCCCATCATGATAAGGAGAAAGCAAAAAAACAGCTTACCGATATGATTTTAAGAAACGGTGTTGATATAATCTCTATTGGAAACGGCACGGCATCCAAAGAATCGGAAATTTTTATTTCTGAACTCATTAAAACCATAGACCGCCGCATATACTATGTTATAACAAACGAGGCAGGTGCGAGTGTGTATAGTGCCTCCGAGCTTGCAGCAGCAGAATTTCCCGAATACGATGTTGCATTGCGAAGTGCGGTTTCAATTGCAAGGCGATTGCAAGACCCGTTGGCAGAGCTTGTAAAGATAGACCCGAAATCAATAGGTGTCGGTCAGTATCAGCACGATATGAATCCCGCAAAGCTTGATGACGAGCTTTCGGGTGTTGTTGAGGACTGCGTAAACAGCGTTGGTGTTGATTTGAATACCGCATCACCGTCACTTTTAAGCTATATTTCGGGCGTCAACAAAACTGTTGCAAAGAATATCGCCGCATACCGTGAGGAAAACGGGAAGTTTAAAAAGCGTAGTGAGCTTATGAATGTGCCTAAACTTGGCAAGAAAGCATACGAGCAATGTGCGGGCTTTTTGAGAATATCAGACGGGGACAACTTCCTCGACAACACATCCGTGCATCCTGAAAGCTACAAGGCGGCTGTAAAGCTTATAGATGTTCTCGGCTACAGCTCGAGTGATGTTATTGCAAATAATATTGGTGACATTTCAAGAAAAGCCGACGCCTACGGCAGAGCAAAGCTTTCCGAGGAGCTTGGT
>JAXJPK010000032.1:0-3035 GCA_036311705.1 Clostridia bacterium | reverse complement strand
GTGAGGTACAAACTCGCTTTGGCAAGTTTGATTTAATAGAAGTATCGAAGGATAGAATTAAAGCGGGTATCTAAATTGTTCGCCTTTTCCATTACGGGGCTGTTCTAAAGCCTAATTATCGGATTGTTTCATACACCGCACAACAACACGCTTTTTTCCGCCGTAGGTGCAGGTGAAAAGTGTTAAATCGCTGTCGGATGCGGTTAATCTGTCCAACTCGGTTTTAGCAAGTATCTCAACCTTGGTCACGCTGTATTTATACAGTTCTCCATTCACATCCATAAACTGCACTTCATCGCCTACTGCGGCATTTTTTAAGCTCCCGAAATGACGGGCATAGTTATGTGCGAGTATAATCAATCTTCCGTCTTTAGCGGTTCCACTGTATCGGCACGCAGATTTTCTGAGCATTTCATAACTCCACTCTGCGGCAACCGGCACTTCTATTCCAAGTGACGGGATTGATACAACACCAACAACATTTATTCCATCTACAAGCCGTATCGGCATAACCCCATCAGTTGTATCTACGGGCACTGATATATCCTCAAGCATTTC
The DNA here is from genome assembly GCA_036311705.1 of Clostridia bacterium. Lineage (GTDB taxonomy): Bacteria > Bacillota > Clostridia > UBA1381 > UBA1381 > Ornithomonoglobus. The sequence goes on along the minus strand of JAXJPK010000032.1, from coordinate 2,477 downwards.
ATTCTCTAAACTGTCAAGACTTTCTACTGTTTCTTGTGCGGTACGATAAGATGTTATCTCATTGAACACAAAGAGCATAATAGCCGACAGAATGAAAGCAATGCCGATTCCGATAAAAAGCATAGCTGTTTTCTTTGATTTTTTCATCATTTATTCCTCCTGTTTACAGGGAGAAAAAGAAATCCCAACGCCAAAAATACAACTCCTAAAATCCCCAAGACGGGTATCGGCCAATTAAGGCTGCCCGTCTGCGGAATAGATACGGGCTTATCATAAAAATTCCCGTTATTATCAGGCATCTCCTCACCTATACCATCGACAAACGAATCAGGCGGTACGCCTGGGTCTGTTTTATCTACTGTGTATGTGTTTGTGACAACAAATTCACCGTCTGCGGTATATTCAGCCGTATAGCCCATAACAGTGTCCTCTATGATGCTGTAAGCCCCGTTTGACGGCACGCCCGAGAAAACGCCTTTCCAACCGTTTTCTGATGTGAGCGAAAGAGAACGATATATACTTCCGTCTTTTATCAAATTAACCGTTACACTCTGCGGTCTTTTCCCTGCTTCATTATCATTGTCATTCCAAACCTTGTACACAGGAATATCCATAACCGATGGGTCAACAGGATTTAACGGCGGGTCATCTTCACCTTCGCCTAATGTGTTTATCACGGTATATACATTGCCGTTCACTCTCGAATATGATGTATGATACCCATATGTAGAAATCTCTTTAACAGTATAATCATCATCGGGCAGATCATCAAAGGAATATCTCCAGTTATTCGAGTTATCAAGCTGTGCGGTTTTATAAACCGTACCGTTTCGAATAAGCTGAATTGTCACATTATTCGGACGCAATCCATTTTTGTTGTTGTCATCCTCCCACTTTTTTTGAACCAAAACGGATGTACTGCTCGGAACGGTAGGAGTCTGTGCCTTATGATAGTTTGTTATCACAAATTTATCTGCGGCACTGCCCGAATATGAGGCGGTATATCCCTCAACCTCACTTTCCTCGACTGTATATGACCGAGCCGAGCCCGGGAGTCCCGAGAAGGTATATTTCCAACCATTTTCAGCACTCAAAAATACCGTACTGTACTTCTTTCCGTTACGCAGCAAATCAACTCCGACGCTCTGCGGTCTTATACCATCAGCATTATTCCCATCATCCCAGATTTTCATAACGGAAACGGAGCAGTTATTGCCTCCTCCGCCTCCTCCGCCACTGCTATCCCGTTCTGTTTTAACATTTGACAAAACATTATAGATTGGACGCCCTGTAATGGTTTTTCCGGGGATATAAACAAGATATGGCAATATGGTCTTAAACCCCGAAATCGCTCTTGTCTGGGCAGCAAGATAGATGCCTTGCGTTAAATTATTAAAATAAGCATTTCCAAGCTCATCGGTCACAGTACTGCTGCCATTTATGCCATTTTCAGCTGCATAACGAAATAGAGTGGCAGCGGCTCTGTTTTTGCTATCCGCTGTAGAAAGCTCGTTTACCAAAACACCGGATGCACCAAAAGGTGATGTTAGGACATATGAATTTCCAGAAATATCCGCCACTTTATAAATAGTCATTTCTACACCGGCAACTCCCCTGTCGGTATCCTTGCGTTTGTATTTAATTGTAAGACTGCCCATCTCCTCCGAATACACATTGCCAAATCCAATGAATATCGAAAGAAACAGAGATGCAAGCACAAGCAAAACCGTTTTTTTCATAACATGTTTGATACCTTTCTAATTACCGTTTTTATCCTTTATGAATCTTTTACGCAGAATGTACACAAAAAATGCAACAACCAATGCAGTCACAATTCCAATAATGTATAATAGCAACATTCTGGTATGCTTCTTTCTCGCTTCTGCAACCTGATCTTGTTCAACCTGCGGGATATACTCTGTTCTTGTTCCACGCACAAGCATTCTGTGGGTGTTTATCCCGTAAGGTGTACAAGTAATAAGTGTCACATAATCCTCTCCACTGAAAATCCGCAAATCAGTAGTATCCTCAGGCAGGACAACCTTTATCTGATCCACCTCATATGCAAGGGTTTCGTCCTGCACATGGATATAGAACTGGTCACCGACTTTTAGTCTGTCAAGATTAGTAAACAGCTTTGCGGAGGGAAGTCCCCTGTGTGCGGTTATAAGGGCATGTGTATTTATCCCGCCGATAGGAAACGAGCTGCCCGGGATATGCCCTGCACTTCTTTCCAAAACTGTCTCGTCGCAACCATGCCTGATAGGGAGATTGATATCACACAACGGAATACTGATATACGCCATAACATCTTCATTTACATTCAGAATATCCCAATAATCAGGGCTTGCAGCAGAAGATTCTGCATCCTGGTTAATAGAAACCTCCGCAATGCGTGCATTATACTCCATTGCCGCTCGCTTCATTTCGTCAATCTGTTCTTGAGTCATTTGTTCGACTTTTTCACGGTAATCCTG
>JAXJPK010000031.1:0-23340 GCA_036311705.1 Clostridia bacterium | reverse complement strand
GATATTTGTATCCTTGAGGCGTATTGCCAAATCCTTTGCCGCCGCCTCATCGGCAGACGCGGCAAAAACGGGCTTAAATTCTCGTGCCTGCTTTTCCAATAAGTCTATGTTTTTATTTCCCGTAATAGCACTAACCTTGAATCTTTCGGGATAATTACGCACTATCTCAAGGGTTTGCGTTCCGATAGAACCCGTTGAGCCAATTATTGATATATTCATTATTCCTCAAAAGCTCCTTCCCAAATCTGACACGGCTTTACATTATAATAAAGCTGCAAAGATAATATACCACAGGCGAAATAAATATTACACTATCAAACCTATCCATAAATCCGCCGTGACCGGGGAATATCCGGCCGTAATCCTTTATACCTGCATCACGCTTTACAGCCGACGCCGCCAAATCGCCAAGCTGCGACAATGCGGATGTTACAAATCCTATAACGCCGAATTTAACGCATACTCCAACCGATGCTGCCTCACCCATAACGGGGTAGCTTAATCTATCCATTATAAATACATATAATGCACACAAAACAGCGGTTATAATGACAGCTCCGACCGAGCCTTCAATCGTCTTTTTCGGGCTTACTTTCGGTATCAGCTTATGCTTTCCGAAAAATGTACCGCAAAAATATGCCGCAGTATCACTTCCCCATGCAATAATAAATATCAATGCCATTGCCGCTAAACCAAGTTCACTTCTTATCCTCGGTATGTAACTCATAAACAATCCAATATACAGTGCCATAAACTGCACCGAGAATATCTCCCGATACTCAATTTTACCGTGCAGGGATATTAAAAATACCATTGCCGATATAACCATTGCCGCCAAAGCAATCTCAAACTGATTAAAGAATATCCCCACTACAAGCAAAACTCCGCTTATGTAGCCCGATACCTTAACAGTCTTTGATTTTGTGATAGCACCAAACACTTCATACATCATAAAAAGTGTTACAGCGGAAATGGCAACACTTAGGGCAGTTTCGCCCAACATTATGACACCTATAAAGACAATAAGTCCAACCACAGCCGTAATAATTCTTGTAAGCATCAATAAACTCCTCCCTTATATTCCGCCGAAACGCCTGCCTCTTCCCTGGTATATTCTGATACATTCATGTAAATCTTTCGGTTTGAAATCAGGCCATGCCTTTTTCACAAATATCATTTCCGCATAGCTGACCTGCCAAAGCATAAAGTTTGACAATCTCTGCTCTCCGCTTGTGCGAATTAACAAATCCACATCAGGCTGATTTGCCGTATAGAGATAGCTGTCTATGGTTTTCTCATCAATATCCTCCAAAGCGAGTTCGCCGTTTTTAACAGCCGCCGAAATGCCCTTTGTGGCATTAACAAGTTCCTCTCTGCCTCCGTAATTTAGGGCTATGTTCATCACAATACCGCTGCGGTCTTTCGTCATTTTTTCCGTTTTCTCTATCTGTTCACACATTTCATCGGAAAGCTCTTTTCTTGAACCGATTGCTCTTATTCTAACATTCTCACCTGCAAGTGTCTTTTCTGCATTTACAAGATAGTCCATCAATAAATCCATCAAGAAATCCACTTCAGCTTTCGGTCTTTTCCAGTTCTCAGTCGAAAACGCATATACGGTTATGTACTTAACCCCAAGATTATTTGCTTCCGTAACAATTTTTTTAAGGCTTTCCGCTCCCGCTTTATGCCCCGCACTTCTCGGTAAACCTCTCCTTTTTGCCCATCGTCCGTTACCGTCCATTATCACACCTATATGCTGCGGAAGATTATCCAAATCTATACTGTCATTCTTATGCTTTTTTCTAAAAAACATATTTTTCGTCCTTTCAGATTGATATAATAATGCGAAAACAGTACCATGCATTAATAACACATGATACTGTTTATTTTAAATCTCAAAATTTATATTTCTGTGATTTCTTTTTCCTTGTCAGCTGTAACAGTATCTATTTCCTTAATGTACTTGTCTGTCATAGCCTGAATATCTTTTTCGATTGTCTTTAAATCGTCCTCTGTTATTTCGCCGTCTTTTTTCTGCTTCTTATATGCTTCGATACCGTCACGGCGAGCATTTCTTATTTGAACTTTTGCTTCCTCTGCATATTTCTTTACAGTCTTAACAAGCTCCTGGCGACGCTCCTCTGTTAACGGCGGGAATGTCAGTCTGATAACTTTACCGTCGTTCTGAGGCGAAATGCCAAGCTCTGATTTATTAATAGCCTTTTCGATATCCTTTAAAATTGTTGCATCCCAAGGCTGAATAACGAGCATTCTCGGCTCAGGCGATGAGATTGAACCAACCTGCTGAACAGGCGTCATTGTACCATAATAATCAATCGCAATTTTATCAAGCACCGATGCATTTGCACGGCCTGCACGAATGGTCTTAAACTCGCTTATTAGACCGTTTATGCGTTTCTCCATTTTTTCTTCGATTTCAGGATATTTACCCATTATGTTGTCCTCCTAAGATTAATTATTTGCCTTCATAGTTTACAAGAGTACCTATCTTGTCACCCTTAACCGCACGAACGATATTCTCGGGATCGTTTAAACCAAACACAAGGATAGGCATATTATTGTCACGGCACAATGATGCTGCCGTTGAGTCCATAACGCCGAGATTTTTCGACAATATATCGCTGAACGAAAGATTTGAATATCTCTTGGCATCGGGGTTCACATTCGGGTCGCTATCATATACGGCATCAACCTTTTTAGCAAGAAGTATTACATCAACATCCATTTCAACAGCACGAAGTGCCGCCGCAGTATCAGTTGACATAAACGGGTTACCGGTTCCGCATCCGAATATAACAACTCTGCCTTTATCGAGATGACGCATAGCCTTTCCCCTTATGTATGGCTCGGCAACCTGACGCATTTCTATAGCAGTTTCAACTCTCGTTTCAACACCGATTGCCTCAAGAGCACTGCAAAGTGCAAGTGAGTTTATTGCGGTTGCGAGCATACCCATATGGTCTGCCCTTGTCCTGTCCATATTCTCGCTCGAACGGCCTCTCCAAATATTTCCTCCGCCAACAACAATTGAAACCTTTACACCCATATCAACAATCTTTTTGATATATTCACAAATATCATTCACCGTTGATTCGTCTATACCGAAGCCCTGCGAGCCCGCAAGTGCCTCGCCGCTGACTTTTAATAGAACCCTTTTATACTTTACTCTCATAATTATGACCATTAACTCCTTTCACAAAACCAAGTTTGAATCAAAACTGTTCAGATTGTGCGTCCGTGCGAACGAGACTATACGCTTGTATGCGAGTGAGCACGGGTGTGCCAGATGGGCGGTTTTCATTCAAACTTCCATCTACTTATTATGCGTTAAATGATAGTGAAGCAAGTGTTCCGTCAACTCCCTTGTAATACGCTACCTTCGCATCCGATGCATTGAGGTAAACAAAAGGCGTCATAACTCTTACATCGTAAAAATGACCATTAAGGTTTACATATGATTCATCGGGCAACTCTTTCATTGTTCCGTCAAATGTTTTAACCATTTTAGGAGTTTTATCCACGCCGCCCAAAACGAGAGTAACGCCGTTTACAACAGAGTTCTTAACCTCACAGCCTCTCTCATCTACGCCGTATGTGATTACAAGGTTATGATTTGATTTTAAATTCTCAATAGTAACTCCGCCGCATCTTACCATAATAAGTCCGTCACCAAGTCCATTGTATGTTCCGGGCTTGTCGATATATACATCAACTATTGAGTCCATAAGCATAGCAAATTCGCCTCTTGTTATGTACTCTGTCGGCTTTAGTTTACCGTCAATACCCTGCCAGCCGCCGTTTCCGACTATGTACTTTCCGCCGTCCTTTGCCCAATCTGCAAACTCGTCCTTATCGCTAAACGGGTCAAGCACTGATATACCGCAGTCGCCAAGCAATATATCTTTGTTTGCAGGCTTGTATGCATCAAACCCAAAAATTCTTGAAAGTACAAGATATGTTTCCTGGAATGTTATATTATTTTCGGGATTAAAATTATTATTGTCATCACCCTCAAAAGCACCCATTTTTACCGCCTTTGAAACAACATCGGAATACCAGGCATTATCCGCAACATCGTTAAATGTTATAACTGCATTTTTATTTGCACTAAAAGCCCTTGTTACAATAGCAGCCATCTGTGCTCTTGTGATGTTCTCATACGGAGCTATCGTTTTATCGTCAATACCGTTTATCAGCCCTGCATCTACAGCATTCTGCAAAGCCTCGCCCATTTCACCCTGCGGCATATCGTCAAATGCCCCCGCTGTTATTCCTACGCTAAGAGTCATTGCCAATGCTGACACAAATGAAATAATTTTAGTCTTTTTCATAATATTTTTCCTCTCTCAAGTTTTTATTATGGTTATATTATACACTATTTTATTCTGATTGTCTATATGTTTTTATAAATATTCTCAAAATATCTTGCAATTTTTATATAAATTGTGTATAATGTTAAATGTATTATTATAGCTATCCGAAAAAAGCCTTGGGCATAATATCGGCGTATATTAACATTTGAAAGGAAATTGATATGAGATATAAGATAGCCGACTTGGTTGTTGATATGGATGTAAAATATCCCAGACTCACATCACAATGTAAAAAATACAAATATGACGGTGACCTTAAAACAAATATGAAAATACGGTTTAGAGATGGTCTGTTTGACGAGCATGCACCACAGTTTCCGGAGATTGGTGCAGACGGTCTTGAATACCTTTGGACGGGTGCTGAATTCTATAATTTACTTATTCAGTTTGGTGGAATGATGCTCCACTCCTCGTGTGTAGTCTACAAAGACAGGGCATATCTTTTCAGTGCCCCTTGCGGCACGGGTAAATCTACCCACACGCAGTTATGGCTAAAGCAATTCCCGGGCTCATACATATTAAACGACGATAAGCCCGCCATACGCATAATGCCTGACGGTATATATGCTTACGGTACACCGTTTTCAGGCAAAACAGATTTAAGCGTTGATAAGGGCGTTAAAATCGGCGGCATATGTATTCTTGCAAGGGGTGAAAAAAACAGTATATCAAGAGTAAGCACAGACGAAGCCTTGACTGTTATCCTAAACCAAACCATTCGTCCCAATAAAGAAGACGGTATGGATAAACTATTAAAAATTCTTGACCGAGTCCTCAGCAGAGTTCCCGTTTACAGGTTGTACTGCAATATGGAGCCGGAGGCTGCGGAAGTATCATATAACGGAATGAAAGACGAAACGGAGGAAATGTAAATGAAAACAAAAAAAGGATTTATGCTGCGTTCCGTAGCAGATACACATATCGTTGTGCCGATTGGTCAAGCATCGGTGGATTTTAACGGACTAATAACACTTAACGAAACAGGTGCATTCCTTTGGGAGCATCTTGCCGAAGGTTGCAGTTATGATGAACTGCTTAATTCATTACTATCTGAATATGATGTGGCAGAGGACGAAGCTCGAAAAGGCATTGATTCGTTCCTCGAAACCGCACGAAATGCAGGAGTTATTGAAGAATGAATTTGATAGTTAATGTATCTGAAAACTGGGCAATAGGCAGAGGGAACGAGCTGTTGTTTCATCTCTCAACCGATATGAAGTTTTTCAAATCGCAAACAATCGAGAAGACAGTTGTTATGGGCAGAAAAACACTTGAATCATTTCCCGGCAAAAAGCCATTACCAAAAAGAAAAAATATTGTTTTAACGACAAACCCCGACTTTTGTGCGGAGAATGTTGAAATCATACATAGCATTGACGAGTTATTAAAAAAGATTGATTTGGAAAATTCCGAGGATATTTATGTTATCGGCGGCGAAACAATATACCGTCAGCTGTTGCCCTACTGTGACACTGCTTTTGTAACAAAGGTTGCGTCAACCGTTAATGACGCAGATGCGTTTATGGTAAATCTCGATGATGACGAGAATTGGGAAATAGCCGATGAAAGCGAAACGATGAATGAAAAAGGGTACGACTTTAAGTTCGTTACCTATAAGAAAAAGGCGATTTAAATATCGTCTTTTTTTATATTCTGTTCACAAACCTGAATTTATTGCATATGATACAATAAGCACAATAAATGAAAGGGTTTGATAATAATGAATATGAATGATATGTTAAAAAATTTTAGTGAGAACGATTTAAAGGATATAAACAACTTTTTAAATTCTGCACAAGGCAAAAATCTTGTTTCAAATATAAACAAGTCACAAAAAGAGAAAATACTGCAGCAATTTATGCAGCTCGACCCAAACACCGTAAAACGCAAGCTTAACGGTTTGTCAAAAGAGGATATTCTAAAGCTTTTAAAATAAAAGGGGCGTAGAAAAATGGCAGATATGATGGATACTCTAAAAGGTCTGCTCGGCGACAATGCTGACGAAAAGCTTAGCGGTATTATGAATATACTCAATGTCGGGGAAGCTCAAACTAATGAGGACGCACCGAAAGAGGAAAAAGAACACTCCTCCGATGAGTCAAACCCCATAGGCATAAGCCCCGATATGCTTTTGGCAGCACAGGCAATATTCAGCAAGATGTCGCAATCAGGCGAGGATGACCGTACAAGACTTCTCATGTCGTTAAAGCCATATATGCGAGAGTCCCGCCGAGATAGCATAGACAGTGCTGTAAAAATGCTGAATATGGCACAGATGTCACAATTCTTTAAGGAGGTAATGTAGCATGTATCGCTCTTACAGTGTTAATGATATGCCACAGCCCGTAACACACACAGCAGAATCTGAAAAGCCTCCCGAAGCAAAACCAAAAGCCGTGCATAAAAAGCAGCTGTTTCCGTTATCATTCGGCAAGCTTAAAACAGACGATATAATTCTTTTGCTGGTAATACTAATGCTTGTCCTTAATGAATGTGACGATAAGCTGCTCTTTATTGCACTGATTTTTATATTCTTTTCTGATTTCAATTAACAAGCAAAATGGGAGTTTATAAAAAATTGAGTATTACCCGATGTGGGTGCAAAAAAACAGTGCAGAACGGGCGAAAACCGCCGAGTAGCAGAGCTATGAGGGTTATCCCGAAGCTATATATGGGTGTTTTCGTTCGTAGCTTGACGAAAAAGGTGGCGTTGCCTATTGCAACTCCACCTTTTTTAATATTCCCAACGCCTCATTTACCGCATCGTCAGGCGACAGCATATTAATCCTGCCATCACGCCTAAACCATGTCAGTTGCCGTTTTGCATACCGCCTTGAATTTTGTTTTATCATATCTATAGCATCTGCCAAGCTGATTTCGCCCTCAAGATAAGCTATCATCTCCTTATAGCCTATCCCCTGCATAGAATTCAAATCTCTCGAATAGCCCATATTCATAATGGACCTGACCTCGTCAACCAAACCGTCTGAAATCATTATATCTACACGGCGATTTATTCTGTCATACAAAACCTCTCTGTTATGATTTATCAAGAACATCGTTGCATTATATCGGCTTTCTTTAAGTTTTGTCCGCTCCTGATGCTCGGAAATCGGAACACCGCTGACTTTATAGAATTCAATGGCACGAATAATACGCTTGACATTATTGGGGTGGAGCCGTTTCGCACTTACGGGGTCGAACTCGGCAAGCATATCAAGCAATACGCCTGCACCATCTTTTTTTGCAAGCTCATCAAGGGATTTTCTCAACTCGTAATCATTCTCATACTCACCAAAATCAACATCATTTACGACACTGTTGATATAAAGCCCCGTTCCCCCGCACATTATTGCAACCTTGCCCCGTGCGGTTATATCTGCAATCGTTTTGTGTGCAAGCTCTGTATAGTCCGCAACAGAAAAGTCACAGTCAGGCTCTCTAAAACCTATAAGATGATGCGGACATTCTTTAAGCTCGTCCGCCGTCGGTTTTGCTGTGCCAATATCCATATATTTATAAATCTGCATACTGTCTGCGGAAACAATCTCTCCGTCTAATGCCTTTGCAAGCTCAATAGCAAGGGCAGTCTTTCCTGATGCCGTAGGTCCGCCCACAACAATTAAAGGAATCTTTTTCATACTATCCGTTTAAAATCCTTTTCAATTTCTTTTTTCGACATTGAAATTACAATCGGTCTGCCGTGAGGGCAAGTGTTGATATTATTAAGGCTGAACACCTTTTCAACAAGCCTCTGCATTTCCAATTCACCGATTTTCATATTCGCCTTTATAGATGCCTTGCACGAAATTGTATATATAAGCCTTTGTTTCTTATCACTTATAAGCTCCTGTTTCATATCGTCCATCTGCGAAAGCAGTTCAAGGAATAACGGTTCTGTATCGCTCCAACTGATGTCACCTGGAACAGCCGATATTTCCACCGTATCGCCGTTTAGGTTGCTTTCAAATCCAAGCTTTCTAAACAGCTCCTTATTTGCTTCAAATACCGCAATCTCTGATGGTGCAAGCTTGACATCAATCGTTTCAAGCATCATCTGCGATGCAATCCCTGTTTCCTCCAGCTCCGCCTTCAATGCCTCGTAATTAAGCCGCTCGTGTGCTGCATGCTGGTCTATCATCAAAAGCGAATCGTCTTTTTCAACAAGGATATATGTTTCAAACAGCTGACCGATAACCCGAAATCCGCCAACAAAGAAGTTCTTGTTTTCTTCGACTGTTTCATTTTGGTCAATTTCTATCTTTTCACTTTCCCGCTTAAGATAGTCCCGCCAGCTCTCCTCTTCTACAATTTTATTTTCACTTGCCGTCGGTGATTTTACCTCAATCGGATTATGCTGTTGCTTTGAATGTTCAATAGCAAAATCAATCATAGAAAGTGCGTCTATCTTTGGTTTTTGCTCTTTAGCGGCTTTCGGAATATCAATATCTGTCCTCTTTGCAACAGGGTTTGGGCGTTCTTTTAAACGCTCCGCCTCCTTTAGCTTCTCCTTGAAAATATCCTCTATGCTCTTTTGCTCGGGCTTTTGTATCTGTGCCGTTTCCTCTCCACGCTCGATATTTGGTACATTCGGCAGAGCATATAACGCAGACTTTGCACCATGATACACCGCTTGATAAATGTCCTGCTCATTTGAGAATTTACATTCAAGCTTTGTGGGGTGAACATTAATATCGACTTCCTCGGGCGAAATCTCAATATTCAAAACTGCTACGGGGAATTTTGAAATCATTATTTGGTTTTTGTATGCCTCGTCAAGTGCACGCATCATCATTGCACTTTTTATATACCGCTTGTTCACAAGAAATGTTTCATAATTTCTGTTCGGACGGCAGAGCGTACCCTTGCCGATAACTCCCGTTATATGCACTCCGTTATATTCATAATCCACTTTAAGAACATTTTTCGCATAGTCCTTTCCGTATATAGCATATACGGCGTTAATGAGGTTATTATCTCCCGCTGAAAATATCATTTCTTTTCCGTCACGAATGAGCTTGAACGATATTTCGGGATATGCAAACACATATCTTGACACAATATCGGATATATAACCGCCCTCGGTTGCAGGCTTCTTTAAAAACTTACGGCGAGCAGGTGTGTTATAGAACAAATCCCGTACCTCAACCACAGTTCCGTCAGGCACACCGCTGACAGATGACGACAGTATCTCCCCGCCCTCGCAGGTTACGCACACGCCGTCGCTATCCTCTCTGCGTTTTGAATATAGCTGTACTTTTGACACTGCACCGATACTTGAAAGTGCCTCACCTCTAAATCCCAAGGTGAAAATCGCATCAAGGTCACTGCCTGTCGATATTTTACTTGTGGCATGGCGTAAAAAGCAAATCTTTGCATCCTCTTCACTCATTCCCGAGCCGTTGTCCGTTACACGAATGTATTCCACTCCGCCATTACGGATTTCTACCGTAATTGCAGTAGCCCCTGCATCTATGCTGTTTTCTACCAGTTCTTTAACGATACTAAGCGGTCTTTCAACCACCTCACCGGCGGCAATTTTATTTGATACCTCTGTATCGAGAATATGTATAAGTCCCATATAAAAACCTCATTATGTTTCCTTTGCTTTAAGCGATAGCTGGTATAGCTTATTCATTGCCTCAATCGCCGTAAGCGTTGTAACATCCAAATCCTTTAACTCGTTAAGAATTTCTATGCCTGCCATATCCTCAAATCCGATTTGAGGGCTAATAGGCTCCGGCTCAGAATTTCTATTGCCTTTAACTTGCACTTCCTCATTTTCCGATATACTCTTTAGGATTGCCTTTGCACGCTTTATAACACCGTCCGGTACGCCTGCAAGTGCGGCAACCTCTATACCGTAGCTCTCGTCTGCACCGCCACGCACTATACGGCGTAAGAATGTTATCTTATCCCCTTGCTTGCTGACAGCTATACGGTAATTCTTAACACCCTCCAGCTTATCCTCAAGCTCTGTCAACTCATGATAGTGCGTTGCAAACATTGTTTTTGCTCCGATTGCCCGTTTATTGTTAATATGCTCGGCAACCGCCCATGCGATAGACAAACCGTCATAAGTGCTTGTACCTCTGCCAATTTCATCAAGAATAATCAACGAATTTTTTGTTGCGTTTTTTAAGATATTGCTGACCTCGGTCATTTCAAGCATAAATGTACTCTGTCCCGACGCAATATCGTCACTCGCACCCACTCTTGTGAAAATCCTGTCCACCACACCTATTTCAGCTGATTTTGCAGGAACAAAGCTTCCGATTTGTGCCATAAGCGTTATAACTGCGGTTTGTCGCATATATGTGGATTTTCCCGCCATATTAGGGCCTGTTATTATAATAAACCGCGAATCATCCATATCTATATATGTATCGTTAGGGACAAAAATAATATCCTTAAGCAATGATTCAACTACGGGGTGCCGACCGTCCTTAATATCTATAATTCCGCTTGAATTTACTTGCGGCATAACATAATTGTTTTTGTATGCAACAGTTGCAAGTGAAACAAGCGCATCTGTTACAGCTATTATCTCCGCCGCACGCTTCATTCTCTCAATTTCGCCCTCAAGCGTATCCCTTAACGCATTAAACAGCTCAATTTCAAGCTTTGTCAACCTTTCGGATGCACCCAATATTGTTGACTCTATTTCCTTTAGTTTTGGAGTTATGTATCGTTCTGCATTCGTCAAAGTCTGTTTTCTGATATATTCCTCAGGCACTTTATCCTTATACGAGTTTGTAACCTCTATATAATATCCGAAAACACGATTATAGCCTGTACGCAGTTTGGGGATTCCCGTCTTTTCCCGTTCCTCCTCCTCAAGCTGTTTAAGCCAACCGCTGCCATTTGTTTTCGCCTCACGAAGTCTGTCAACCTCATCACTGTAGCCCGATTTTATCATTCCGCCGTCACGGATAATTGAAGTTGCCTTATCCTCGTCTATCGCCTCATCAATAAGCTTGTAGATATCATCTAAAATATCGAAATTCTTGCCCATCGCCGCAAACATCGGTGATTTTAGTTCTGATAGCTTATATTCCAATGCAGGAAGCTGCTTTAATGTTTCCTTTAGAGAAACCATATCTTTAGGCGTTACCGTACGCAACGCAATACGGCTGATTATTCTTGAAATGTCGTATGTTTTTGCGAGAATTTCCGCAATATCATCACGAAGCATTGCATCGTCCACCAGCTCTTTAACCGACATCAAACGCCTGTTTATATCTATCGGGTTTAATAGCGGACACTCAATCCAGCGTTTGAGCCTCCGCCTGCCCATTGATGTTTTTGTTTTATCCAACACCCAAAAAATCGAGCCTCGCTTTGATTTCTCACGCATCGTTTCAGTTATTTCAAGATTACGCCTTGTTGCATAGTCAAGCTCCATATATGTTTCAATGTCATATACGGAAAGCTTGTTTATATATGCTATACCCATTTTTCTTGCATATTTGATATAGTCAATAGCGGCACAAACGGCGTGCTGTGCATTTTGTTTTTCAGAAATGCCTAAATCCTCGGGAGAACTGCCAAACTGCTCTGTTATTATCTTTTCAGCATCACCAAAAAAGCTTTGTGCACGATACTCACACTTGACAAATAAGCTTTTTTCTATCGTTTCGGCAAGCTCTTTTGAAAACCCGTCATTTACGATTATCTCTTTTGGGCTGTACCCTGCAAGCTCGTCAATAACATAGCGTGGGCTTAAAAGCTCGGTTGCAAACATCTCTGCGGTTGATGTATCTGCCGCCGCAAGTCCGATTTTCTTTCCGTCTTGATACATCGTTACAAGATAGTTATTAGCACCCTCATCAAGAATAGTTTCGCTCACGGTTGTACCAGGAGTTATAACCCTTATAACATCTCTTGCAACCATACCTTTAGCGGATTTGGGATCCTCCATCTGCTCGCATATAGCAACCTTATATCCTGCCGCAATCAGCTTTGAGATATAAACATCGGCACTATGGAACGGCACACCGCACATTGGGGCACGCTCCTCCATTCCGCAGTCACGCCCCGTTAAAGTCAATTCAAGCTCTCTTGATGCCAAAACCGCATCATCAAAAAACATTTCATAAAAATCGCCAAGGCGGTAGAACACTATACAGTCAGGGTATTCCTCTTTTACCTGAATATAATGCTCCATCATAGGTGATAACTTGCCTGCCATTTTCCTTTATCCTTTCTGAATTAAAACCGAATTTATCAATGACAGCCGCCGCAGGTTGAACAGTCATGCGTGCAATCGCCCGTTGAGCCTGTTATATAGAAATTGATTATTGTGTTCACTTGATTAACAACCTCGTCAAACTTCTTTTTTGCATCTATATATTCACGAACTAACGGTGCCTTTTCGCAAAGCTCATCAAAGGCTTTATCGTTTTTCTCAACGGCTTCTTCTCTTGAAATTTTTCCGTTTTGCATATCACGGGCAAGATTTAGACGATTCATATTGAATTCTTTCATAAGCTCCTGTGTTGCCTCATCAGCCGCCTGTGCCGCCTCTGCCTCTTTATATGCTTTCATTTCCTCACTGTTCTGAATCATTTCGCCCAATTCTCTTGTTTTTTCAAAAATAGTCATTATACTAATTCTCCTTCCAAACTCCACTGTTTAGGTTTCGTTATTTTAACCTTTACATATTTTCCGATAAGCTCATCACTGCCGATGAAATTGACAATCTTTCCGCCGTCCGTTCTGCCCGAAAGCATTTCGGGGTTAGTTTTGCTTGCTCCGTCAACAAGGACAATTTCCTCTCTGCCCTCATACTCAAGATTTTTTTCAAGACAGATTTGATTTTGAACCTCAAGCAGGCGGTCAAAATTCTTGTGAATTTCCTCGTCCGAAAGAACAAAATCAAGCTTTGCGGCAGGTGTTCCCTCCCGCCTTGAATAGATGAATGAGAATATGCTGTCATATCTTACATATTCAAGCATTTTTACCGTTTCCTCAAAATCCTCTGTCGTTTCTGTCGGAAATCCGACAATTATATCGGTCGTCAGCGTTATTTCGGGTATCTCTCTTTTTACCTTGTCAATTATTTCCATATACTGCTCTTTTGTATAATGTCGATTCATCTCTTTTAAAATCTTGTTTGAACCCGACTGTAACGGCAAATGCAGCTGCTTGCATATCTTATTGCAGTCACGCATTGCATAAATAACCTTGTCACTCAAATCTTTCGGATGTGAGGTCATAAATCTGATTCGCTCAACGCCGTCTATATCGTTTATCATTCGCAATAAATCCGCAAAATCTATATCAAGTCCCAAATCCTTGCCGTAGGAATTGACATTCTGACCCAAAAGCGAAATCTCTGTTGTACCGTTCTTAACAAGCTCCTTTATCTCGGCAATTATATCCTCGGGCTGACGGCTGCGTTCCCTGCCCCGAACATACGGGACTATGCAGTATGTGCAGAAATTGTTGCAGCCATACATTATTGATACCCAGGCTTTCTCCTCTTTATCCCTCCTGATGGGTATTTCCTCACAAATTGAGCCGTCAGAATCTGTTATATCCACAACCTGCTTTTTCTCGCTGATTGTGCGGTACAGAAGTTCGGGCATACGGTAAAGTGCGTGGGTGCCAAAAATCAAATCTACATGATTATGCACTTTCTTTATTTTTTCGCATATATGCTCCTGCTGTACCATACAGCCGCATACGGCAACGATCAAATCGGGCTTTGATTCCTTTATGTGCTTTAGTATTCCAAGTCTGCCGAACACTCTCTGCTCCGCATTCTCTCTTACCGCACAGGTGTTATATATAACAAGGTCAGCCTTATTGGCATCATCTGTAAATTCATATCCTGCCTTTTCAAGCATTCCTCTGATACGCTCTGTATCGTTGACATTCTGCTGACAACCGTATGTTTCGGTATGTGCAAGTCTCACCCTGCCGTTTGCCGCCGCAAAATGCATATTCTCCTCTTTAAGCTTGGCAAGGTAAGCTTCGCTTTCCTGCCATTGCTCCTTTGAAATAACTTCCGTTGACATATATAAATTATCTCCATTCAAACATCATAAACTTATTATATTATATCATTTTAGGTGAAATATTTCAAGTATTTGTTGAAAAAAAGCGGTTTTCTGTATGTCGGAAAAAATATTTGTATTTATTATGAAACAGTGGTATAATATATATAAAGTAATATGAAAAGGAACGATTATTATGAAAGCATCAAAGATATTAAAAGGTGCGGCAATAACGGGCGGTGTGCTCCTTGCCGCAAAGGGGCTTGATAACCGACTTGAAACAACTCACTATATAATAGCTTCGGATAAGATACCAAAAGAATTTGACAATTTCAGAATAGTACAAATTTCTGACCTGCATGCCTGTGTTATTCCGGGAATTGTCGGGGAGGTAAAGGAGGAATCACCCGATATAATCGTTTTTACGGGTGATTTAGTTCATGATAGAGGCTCATATGACCCGGGCATACAGCTCGCGAAAAAACTTATAGATATTGCACCGATATACTCCGTAACAGGTAATCATGATGTTCGTAGAAGTGACTATACGGAATTTCAAAAAATGCTTGACAGAACAGGTACAATAACGCTTCACGATGAGTCCGTAGCACTTCGCAGAAACGGCGAGAAGATTACACTCAGCGGTATTGAGGACCCATTCTCCGAAAACGGCAGTACAATAAACGAGAATATAATAAATTCAATTAACCGTATTCCGCCGACACAGAATTATCATATTGTTCTTTTCCACCGTGCCAATCATATGAATTTATTGCGTAATAACGGTTTTGACCTCGTTCTTTCGGGGCATATGCACGGTGGGCAATTGCGGTTCCCCAACGGTCGCGGCATATGTGCACCGAAGTCCTCCTGGGGCAGCGGCTCATCTTTAATATTCCCAAAATATGTCGCAGGACATTACAGATACGAGGATATGGATATGATTGTAAACCGAGGCGTTGGAAATCCCATGATTATCCCCCGAATTTTCAATCGTCCCGAGATTACGGTTGTTATACTCAAATCTACGCAAGCGGGATGTTAAAAGGCACCGAACGAAAAAAGACCTGCTAAAAACAGTGCCAATCGTTTCGCTGTGCTACACTCTAATAGATAAAAATAAAGGCTATTCAAAAAGTCGGTCGACTTTTTAAATAGCCTCTTTTATTATCAATCCTTTGAATGAGCTGCAAGATACTCCTCGAAGTTCTTGTATTCAGCCTTATGCTGCTGCGGCTTGAAATCAGCCTTATAAGTCATAGTGCTTTCTGTAGACTCGTTCGGCTTATCGTAATTCTTGCTGTTGTTATATCCGCCTCTTGATGAACTTTCATTGTCCTTGCGGTTTTTGTTATATCCACGCTTCTGATAAGACTTTGGATTTTTCGGTGCAATAACAACCTTTCTGTACGGCTCCTGACCTACAGAGAATGTTGTTACCTCCTCATTGTTCTGCAAGTTTGAATGAATAATTCTTCTTTCATAAGGATTCATTGGCTCAAGCGCAAACTTTCTGCCCGTACGGATAACCTTTGCCGCAAGTCTGTCCGACAATGCACAAAGTGCATCCTCTCTCTTGCTTCTGTAGTTTTCCGTATCAATGGAAACCTTTATATAGTCCTCGGAATTCTTATTAACAACCAAGGATGTGAGATACTGCAAGCTATCGAGAGTGTCACCACGCTTACCGATAACTACACCCATATTATCGCCCTCAAGGTTTACCTCAACCATATCACCGTTCAGAACGGCTGTTACCTTTACATCAAGACCCATAGCCTTTAGAATATCGCCTATGAACGCCTTTGCGTTTTCCTCGGGTAATTCGGAGTTATAAACGCCGCCGTTTGTTTTTGCTTTCTTTGCTTTGGGCATATCGTCAGCCGCTTTCTTAATCGGCTCCTCTCTAACCTCGCACTCTGCTGTTACTTTAACAACAGCATCCTTGCCGCCTAAACCCAAAAATCCTTTTGACGGCTCCTGAACTATTTCAATTTGAGCATCCTCTCTTGATACTCCAAGCTCGGCTAAAGCAAGCTCTATTGCTTCCTCAATGCTTTTTGCCGTTTTTTCCGTGCTGATATTTCTTTTCGGGAACTTTGACAACGAAGTCCTCCCCTTTCTTTTCAAAATAATAATTTAATGCCAACTGCTGAAGCACCTGCAAAAATCCGCTTACTATCCAGTAAAGACCGATACCTGCGGGCAATGTGAATGTGAAGAAGCCTGTCATAATTGGCATCATCCATGTCATCATACCGTTCATTGCCTGTGCTTGATCGTTTCCGCTTTTCTTGTCCTGACCCGATAATTTCATCGAAATCTTGCTCTGTGCAACAGATGAAATCACCGCAACAACAGGGATTATCAAAAGCAAAACAACGCTTAAGTTACCTGCTATATCGCCCAGATGCGACAACGCATCCTGCGGAGCTCTTGACAAATCAAGACCAAGAAAATTAAAATTAATATACCATTCGTGAACCTTTTCGCCAACTTCTCCTGCCCAGCTCGAAATGCTTATCTGGCTTGATTGAAGCAGCTGACCTGCATCAAGATTGGCAAGATTGCCTATGTTTCTGCCCGATTCGATAACCGCCTCTTTAAGAGCTGTAACCTTCTGAAGTATATCATCGGGCACATTCTTATACGGAACATTGAACATATAAGTCAAGGGTCTTTGAATTGCCTGATACAACGCAACAAGGATAGGCATCTGTATAAGCATCGGCAGACAGCCACCCGCCATACTTACATTGTTCTCCTTATACAGCTTCATCGTTTCCTGTTGAAGCTTCTGCTGGTCATTGGCATATTTTTTTTGCAATTCTGCTAATAAGGGCTGTATTTTCTGTTGCTTTTTCATAGCCTTTTGTGATTTGATGTTAAGCGGAAGCAGCAACAGCTTCATTACCACCGTAAATAAAATAATCGCAACGCCGTAGTTCTGCACAAAATCGTAGATTGTTTTAATAATCCAGCCAAGTGCCATAACTATATAATGCCACATAAAGTATCCTTTCCGGTGCATATCTCTTACGGGACAGGGTCATATCCGCCGCCGCCAAACGGTCTGCATCGCAATATTCTGCGAACGGCGAGCCATCCTCCCTTTAATGCACCATACTTTTCTACCGCCTCAAGAGCATACTCCGAGCAGGTTGGTGTGAACCTGCAGCACGATGTGCCTTTAAGCGGCGAAATCTGGTGTCTGTAAAAATTAATCAAAAATATAAGTACCTTTTTCATTTTTCTTCGCTTACTATTCCAAGCGAGTGTAATGCAAAGCTCAAATCCTTTGAAATCTGTTCGTATGTTTTACCTGCCGCACGATTCCTTGCAACAATAATCATATCATAGCCCGTATTAAGCCTATGCTCCATAAGTCTATAGCTCTCACGCATCAGCCGCTTTGTACGGTTACGCATAACGGCATTTCCCAATGATTTACTGACTGTGAAACCGACTCTGTTAATTTTACGGTTTGTCTTTAGTGCATATACTACGACAAATCCGCCTGCAACAGACTCACCCTTTGCATATAATCTTCTGAAATCTCTGTTCAGTTTAATCGGTTGAGTATTTTTCAATTCCAAACACTCTCCATATCCTCATATCTGTAAAAAAAGAGCGTCCCTAAAAGGCATTATACGCCTCAACTCGAGACACTCCGTTTATTCTGCAAGTATTGCAGAAACTTATTTCTCTGAAGTTGTAAGAGTTTTTCTGCCCTTTGCTCTTCTTGCAGCAAGAACCTTTCTTCCTGACTTTGAAGCCATTCTTGCTCTGAAACCGTGAACCTTTACTCTCTGACGCTTCTTCGGCTGAAATGTCATTTTCATATGTTAGCACCTCCTATAATAATTACCGCAATCCCAATCAATTGCATTTACTTCCAAATAAAATTAGACACCGTTTTAATTATATTCATAAAAACCCATTTTGTCAAGTCTTTTTTTTACTTTTTGCGCTTTTTTCAAATTTTTTGGCACATTTGCAAATATTATTCATCGCCATCGGGTATTTTTGATATAGTTTTCCGATAGAGCCTTCCGAAAAGCACAAGACTTGTTGCAATCGACGCAATCTCGGCAATATTGAATGACCACCAAATATATGATACATCATTGCCCATATGCTTACCCAAAAGTGCAAGCAAAAACGCACTCGGCAAAAGCACGAATACCTGTCTGATAAGCGAAATCATCATACTGTAAACTGCATGTCCTAAAGCCTGGAACAAAGACGATAACACAATTGCACAACCTGCAAATGTAAAGCTCAAACAGATTATTCGCAACGCAGGAATACCTATTTGGAGCATTCCCTCGGACGCACTGAACATCATCAGGAGCTGTTTGGGGAACACTTCTATAAGCACCAAGCCTGTCAACATCAGAATCATTGCATAGATAACGCTGTACTTAACGGCTTTCATCATACGCTTTCTATTCTTTGCACCGTAGTTATACGATATAATCGGAACCATACCGTTGTTTAAACCAAATATCGGCATAAACACCATACTGTTAAGCTTGAAATATACACCGAACACAGCCACAGCCGTTGATGAGAACCAAATCAGAATTTTATTGAATGTAAAGTTCATCACCGAGCCGATTGCCTGCATAATCATTGTCGGAATACCGATTGCAAGAATAGATTTTATAACGCCTGAATTCGGTTTAAAATTCTTTAGCTTTAATTCAATATCATGATTAAGCTTAACATTAAAAATAATCGCCATTACGCCTGCAACGCATTGACCCATAACAGTCGCAACCGCCGCACCTAATATTCCCATTTCGGGAGCACCAAACAAACCGAATATTAAAATCGGGTCGAAAATCAGATTGACAACTGCACCCGTTGTTTGAGTTATCGTACTGCAAACAGTTCTTCCCGTAGCTATCAACAATCGCTCAAAAGTCATCTGCGTATATGCTCCGAACGAGCATACCATAACGCAAGTCAAATAAATGATTCCGTATTGGGTTATGGGTGAATTTACATCTCCCGTCTGGAATACATAAAACGGCTTAATGCAGAATATTCCGACAACTGCAATTATCACATACGCAATTAACGCAAGAATTATTCCGTTCCCTGCCGTAATGTTAGCCATATGCTTGTTTTTTTCTCCAAGCGAACGGGAAATCAAAGCATTGATACCAACACCTATACCCGTTGCCGACGCAACAATCAGCATCTGCAACGAGAATGCCATTGACACCGCCGTCAAAGCGTCCTCGCTTATCTTTGCAACAAATATACTGTCAACAACATTATACAACGCCTGAATCATCATAGAAATCATCATCGGTAATGACATTGACAACAACAATTTGTTTACAGGCATTGTCCCCATTTTATCCGCACCTATTTTTTTCATTTTGTATTAATCAACTCCCATTAAAACCTTATCCTTCGGGCGTTATATTCCAAGTGCCGCCTTTGCAAGTGCATCGGCCCTGTCGTTATATTTATCGCCCGAATGTCCTTTTACCTTGACAAATTTAACATCAAGGATATTCTTTATCGAATCATAGTATTTTTTATAATTAGCCGTACCCGCCTTATTTGTTTTCCACTCGCCCGTACACCAACATTCAATGCCCTGATAATCATAGTACAAGTCGAGCTTGTTTATGCCGTTCTCCACACAGAATGCCATAGCTGCCTCTGCACCCTTTATCTCACCAGCAACATTTCGCATTGAGGAAAGCTCCGCATCGGAGAACGCACGGCTCATTTCCGTTTCCGTACCGTTTGCGAAAATAACCGCACCAAAAGAAAACTCACCTGTTTTCACATTAAAGCTGCCGTCAACATATGCAACGGCAGCATCATCTCTTGACACATCTCCCAGGTCCTGACTGTCGGACAGATACAAAAGTGCGTCTTCTTTTTTAAGAAAGCTTTTGAACTTCGCATTTTTATATCCGATAACTTGTTTTTGGCAGTCCTCCCAAGTTGTAAAAATTCCCGTTTCCCTGCCGCATCTAACGGCATAATACTTATTTGCCATATCCTATATATCCCTATATTTTAAACCGTTATTATGCTGACATCTTCTTCCTCGAGTGCCTCGCTCCACTCGCTGTCAAGCCGAACATCGGTTATGAACTTATCAAGACAGTTAAGCTCGCCTATAACCGGGATTCCCATTTTTCCAAGCTTATAATGGTCACACAGGAATATAGCCGACTCTGACCGCTCAAGCATAGCTTTTTTAAGTTCGGCTTCATCCTCTGTTGAATCGACAAGTCCTCTTGATAGCGTTACGCCTCGGCATGAGAAGAAAAACTTGTTTGCCGCAAAGTTTTGGCGTATCATTTTTTCGGCATATCTGCCGCTGTAGGACATATTCTTTTGCGAATACTGCCCACCTGTGCAAATCAAACGGATATTATCACAATCTGCAAGCTCGGTTAACACACACGCCGCATTAGTGATAACCGTCAAGCCTTTTTTATCCTTGATGTTTCTTGCGAGATACAAAGCAGATGTGCTTGCGTCAAGAAATATCGTTTCGCCGTTTCTTATAAGCTCCGCCGCACGCTTGCCTATTTTTTGCTTTACATCAGAATTAACAGTATCCCGCTCCTTAAATCCAAGCTCCGAGCCTGACGCTCCCGCAAGCGTTGCACCGCCGTATGTTCTGACAAGTATCCCCTGCTTTTCAAGCTTCAATAAATCGCCTCGTATTGTTTCGGGCGTTACATCAAACTGTTTCGCCAAATCAATGACCATAACACTTTTTGCATCCGTTATGATGTGCTCTATCTGTGTTCTTCTCTCAACAGCAAGCATTGTTACTCTCCTTTACCTGCCTTTATGGCATCACCCAAGCTAATGTTACCCGTATATAATGCACGACCGGTTATAACTCCCTCTACACCCGTCGGTACAAGCATTTTAATATGTTCAAGACTGCCAACGCCGCCTGATGCAATTATGTCTATTCCCGACGCCCTGACCATCTCCTCCATTGCACAAACATTCGGCCCCATAAGTGTTCCGTCAGTTGCAATATCGGTATAAATAATCGTCTTAACGCCTATGTCCGCCATTTTCTGTGCAAACTCCACAGCCTTATATTCCGAAGTCTTTTCCCAGCCCTCAATGGCAACCATACCGTCTTTTGCGTCTATGCCTATAACAATTTTGTCACCGTAATTACGAACAGCCTCTTTAACAAATGCCGAGTCCGAAACTGCCTTTGTGCCGATTATGACTCTGGCTATACCACATTCAAGCTTTTTCTCTATATCGTCCATTGTGCGAATACCGCCGCCCGTTTGAACGGGGACAGACACAGCCTCGCAAATTCGTTTTATTGCCGCCGCATTCACTCCGTGACCTTTCAGGGCACCGTCCAAATCCACAACATGAATATATTCGCCACCCAGAGCCTCCCATTTCTTTGCCATTTCGGCAGGGTCATTTCCATAGATGGTTTGTTGGCTGAAATCGCCGCGGAGCAGTCTTACACAGTTTCCGTCTTTAATATCAATCGCAGGATATATCCTCACTTTTTTTCCTCTCCTTTTAGCTTTCCGTCTTTTCCTCGAAAGCCTTTACCATTTCCAAAATCCGTTCTCTCTCCATTTTCATACTGACCTTGTTCACAATAAATCTTGCACTAAGGGGGCATATCTCCTCAAGGACATCAAGCCCGTTTTCTCTTAAAGTTGAACCCGTTTCAACTATATCTACAATTACATCGCTTAAATCGACAAGCGGACCAAGCTCGACCGAGCCGTTAAGCTTTATAATATCAATCGTTTGCCCTTTTTGGTCCTGGAAATACCGTTTTGCTATGTTCGGGTACTTAGATGCAACCTTTAGGTTTGTTATTGTTCCCAGCTTGCCTTTAAGCTCAGGTCTGCCGCAGACGCACATTTTGCATTTGCCAAATCCCAGGTCTACCATTTCATAAAGGTTTCTGCTCTCCTCTAACAATGTATCCTTGCCGACAATACCGATGTCTGCCGCACCGTACTCAACATATGTCGGCACATCAGACGCCTTGACAAGAATAAATTTCATCTTGTTTTTCTCGTCCGTAAAAACAAGCTTTCTCGATTTCTCCTTCATCTCCGAACAGTCCATACCGATTGACGAGAAAATATCAATCGCAAGCTCGGCAAGTCTGCCCTTTGCTAATGCTACGGTTAAATATCTCATTGTTAAAACCTCCGAAATCCCATATCCTGCGGCGTCATCTCCTCCGGCTCGCTAAAACTATCATCACCGTAACCGAGAAAATCTGTTACAGTTGTCTTTATCTCGCTTTCTCTCTCGAGGTCATATATTATTAGTTCGCCATTTTGGTACACTCGCAAGATGCAGGTATTGTTTGTCTTTTTTGCGTACTCCTGTGCCGCATCAAAGCTTTCGCCGATATACATCTCCGTTAAGCATCCGTTTACACGCAAATTATATGCCAAATCATACGCCAGCCCGTCCGCTTTTTCCTCGGCAAAAACAAGCGTTGACGCAACCTTTTCACTTTGCCCGCTGTAAATCTGCATTATCCTATTAATTCCCAACGCACAGCCCACAGCACCCATTGGTGTTCCGAATCCGCCCATAAGATTATCATATCTTCCGCCTGCGGCTATCGGGAAGCCCACGCCCCGTGTATAACATTTAAAGATTGAGCCTGTGTAATAATCAATACTCTGCAGCATTCCCAAATCAAGAGATACATACTTCTCAAAGCCGTAAAGAACGAGCATATCGTATATCTTTCTTAAATTCGCAAGTGCGTCCTTTGAGGTCCGGTTAAGACCCGGGACATCAGCACGGTCAATAATATCCACCCCACCAAAAAGATAAGGCAAATCAATCATCACTTTCTTGATTTCCTCGTCAATTTCAAGGTCTTTAACTATATTCTTAATGCCCTGCGAGTCCTTTGAATCTATTCTTGCACG
>JAXJPK010000030.1:0-11633 GCA_036311705.1 Clostridia bacterium | reverse complement strand
GTATAAAGCAGATGCGAAAGGGTTTGGACAAGGAATATATCAATTCTGCAAGCCGCTCTATAAAAAACGCATTGATGCCGCACATTGAGGATATAGAAACCGTTATGGTATATCTATCCTCATTTAACGAACCGAGAACCAAGGGAATTATTGAGGAATTGTTTAAACGCAATATCAGAGTTGTCGTTCCCGTAAGCAATACGGATACTTTCACCATAACCCCCTCCCTGATAACATCTTTAGACTCACTTACAAAGGGTGCATACGGGATTTTAGAGCCTATGGAGATTATTCCTATACCCCAAAACGAGATTGATGCTGTTATCATACCCGGAATTGCATTCGATGAGCACGGTACAAGGCTCGGTTTCGGAAAAGGGTATTATGACCGTTTCCTAACTGATTTTTGCGGCACAAAAATCGGCATATGCTATGATTTTCAAGTAGTACCTGATTTACCGAGCGATTCACACGATATAAAAATGAATTTAATTATTACCGAAAAGAGGATATATAATGATTTTTGATACACACGCTCATTATACAGACGAACAGTTTGACTGCGACCGTGACGAATTGTTATCGTCAATGAATAGAAACAATGTCGGACTTATAATGAATGCTTGTTCAAGTATTGATGAAATACCGAAAATTCTTGAATTAGCCGAAAAGTATTCCTTTATCTATGCCGCTGTCGGTGTTCACCCCGAAGCAGTCCTAAAAACACCCGATGACTACATAGAACAGCTTGCAAGGTTTGCCGAGCACAAAAAAGTAAAGGCAATCGGAGAAATCGGGCTTGACTATCATTGGACAACCGAAACAAAAACAATTCAACAGCAAATATTAGGCGAGCAGGTGGATTTGGCAAGAGAATTGAAGCTCCCCGTCATAATCCATGACCGAGAAGCACACGCCGATACACTGACCGTATTAAAAGCACACAAGGCATACGAATGCGGCGGCGTGTTCCATTGCTATTCAGGGAGTGCCGAAATGCTCCATGAAATCATTAATGATTTAGATATGTATGTTGCATTCGGCGGAACGGTAACCTTTAAAAATGCCGCAAAGCCAAAAGAGGCGGCAAAGGCTGTACCGCTCGACAGACTGCTGATAGAAACCGATTCGCCATATCTCGCACCAACACCATACAGAGGAAAGCGGAATTCATCGCTGTATCTGCCTCAGATTATTAATGAATTGGCGGAGCTCAAAGGCGTATCAGCTGAGGAAATAGAGCGAATAACGGAAGAAAACGGCAGACGATTATTTGGAATATAACGGAGAAATATTATGTATTCAATGAAAGATACTTTAGCAGACGGAGCAAAGCTTTTGGGGGTGCCTATTTCCGACTCCCAACAAGAATCACTTATCCGCTATTACAATATACTTGTTGAGCGTAACAAATCGGTTAATCTCACAAGAATTACCGAGCCTGACGAGGTTGTTACGAAACATTTTCTTGACAGCTTAACGCCCATTTTAACAAAGCTTGTATCAGGCAATGTTATAGATGTCGGAACGGGTGCAGGTTTTCCTGGGCTTGTATTAAAATGTGCATTACCCGCAATTAATCTGACATTGCTCGACTCTTTAAACAAAAGAATTGAGTTTCTAAAAGATGCGGCAGCAGAAATTGGCATCACAGACGGAATAAGCTTTTTGCACGCTCGTGCAGAGGAATGTGGATTGAGTTCTCTGCATCGTGAAAAGTATGATACGGTGGTTTCAAGAGCAGTTGCGAATATGCGTACACTTTCGGAATGGTGCTTGCCGCTCGTAAAAGTCGGCGGATACTTCCTCGCACTGAAAGGCCCTCTTGCAGACGAGGAGCTTAATGATGCCAAATCCGCAATATCAATTCTCGGCGGCGAAGTCACGGATGTTTTTTCTGCCGACATACCCTTCACAAACCTCAATCACAAAATTATTATCGCAAAAAAAGTGCGACATACGCCGACAATGTTTCCCAGAAAGGGACGAAAGGCAACACTGATTCCTGTCGAAACGGTGTATAAAAAGAAATAAGTTGAAAAGCATGCCGAGTTGTGTCGCATGCTTTTTCTTTACTTGTTTTTATTTTATGCTATAATTGTTTTTGTAAGACAAAACTATTCAGATACAGGCAGAGAGCAAAAACCCGTTTTCTGTCGCCCCCAAGTTGTCTTACACCTTCCACCACCGAGGCGGCAGCGAACGGTATCACTCTACATTATAATCTTTAGATAACCGTTCGCTGTTTCCCATTAAGAATATTAAGAAAAACAGGTGAAGAAAAGATGTCGGATAATACATATCAAAAAATCAAGAATATCCCATTAAAATATATTCGTCCAAACCCGTGTCAACCACGAAAATACTTTGACCCTAATAAAATGGATGCACTTATCCGCTCAATAGAGCGTTATGGGGTACTTAACCCAATAACTGTCAGAGAGTGTAGTTCAGGCGAATATGAGCTTATATCAGGCGAAAGACGGTTTCGGGCGGCATACAGTGCCGGGCTTAAGGAAATACCATGCATAATAATAAATACTGACGGAACAGAATGTGCCGTTTTATCGTTGCTTGAGAACTTACAAAGAGAGGATTTATCCTTTCTTGAAATTGCCGAAAGCTACAAAACTCTCGTTAAAAACAATGGTATTTCGAGCCGTGATTTATCAAGAAAGCTCGGTAATCGTGTGTATGAAATCAACGAAAGAATGAGCCTTATGGGGCTTGACCCGCTTGTGAGAAAATATATACGAAGTTTTAATCTTACGGAGCGGCAATCCAGACTCTTGCTGAAAATAAAAGACAAAGAAAAACAGATAGACGCCGCACGGCATATATGCGAGAACGCCCTTTCGGAGGCAGAAACAGCAAAGTTCATAGATGGGCTTATCGAAACAAATGCCGAACCGTCTATTCATATTAATAAAATAAAAAATATGCAAATGTTTAAAAATACGATAAATAATGCCGTAAACCTTGTGAAAACCAGCGGTGTTGATGCACAGTATCAAGAAAGATCCTATGACTGGGGCGAGGAATTTGTGATAGTAATAAAAAACGACTCAACATAAATTGCACGCCCTCCCCTCCCTTAAAATCAATAAATTAACTCTTTACAAATCAGTATTAATGGTGTATAATTTATATATTATTGATTTACGAAGGGATAGTCATAAATGATTGAAAAACACAAACGAATCGTTGTTAAGGTCGGTACTTCAACCCTTATACACGATACGGGCAAAATAAATTTTAGACGGATGAACGAGCTTGCAAGAGTTCTATCAGATTTGCACAATTCGGGATATGAGGTAATACTCGTTTCATCGGGTGCTATCGGCGTTGCAATGAGCAAGCTCGGATATACTGAAAAGCCAAAGGATGTTAAAATAAAGCAGTCGCTTGCCGCAATCGGGCAATGTGAGCTGATGGCTCTTTACGATAAGATGTTTTCGGACTACCACACAATGGTGGCACAAATTCTGCTCACTCGTTCAGATGTTGAAATTGAGAAAAGGAAACAGCACGCAAAGGACACTTTTAACACGCTTATTGATATGGGAATTATCCCTATCGTTAACGAAAATGATACCGTTTCCGTTAAAGAGATCGAAATTGGCGATAATGATAATCTTTCCGCAATCGTCGCAACGGTCGTTGACGCGGATTTGCTGGTTCTGTTTTCGGATATTGACGGATTGTATGATACAGACCCACGCTTTAATCCCGATGCAAAGCTTATATCCCGTGTAGAGGATATATCCGAGGTTGAACAGAATGCGAGCGGTGCGGTTTCGGAAGTTGGTACAGGCGGTATGATTACAAAAATCGAAGCCGCAAAAACAGCAAATGCCGCAGGTATAAGTATGCTTATTGCAAACGGTAATAATATAGCAGCTTTGTATGACATAATCGAAGGCAAAGAAACAGGCACACTTTTTAAAGCATATTAACTAAACATATAAAAAAGCAGAGGCAACCGCCTCTGCTTTTTTATATGTTGTTATCAGTCCTTACTACGCTTTACAACGCCTACCATACCTGCCAATGCGAATAATGCAATAACGTTGGGGATTACCATAAGCTGGTTAAACATATCCGAAAGCTCCCAAACAAGGTCATTTGATAATGTTGAGCCCAAGAATATGAATAAAACAGCAATTACAGAATATACAACCGTTGCTTTCTTTCCGAACAGATACTCGAAGTTGATTTTACCAAACATATTCCAGCTAATGATTGTTGAACAAGCAAAGAACAACAAGCAAATCGCAACAAGTGCATTACCCAGGCTTCCACCGAATACGCTTGAAAACGCCATCTGTGCCATATTCGTTTTGTCAATGCCTGCCGCAGCGATAGCGTCTACTATTCCGCCGCCGTTTTCAAGTGCTGTCTTTGTAATGCTTGCAATCGTTCCGTTTCCTGCATATAGAGTTGAGATAACGATAAGTGCTGTCATTGTCAAAACAACGAATGTATCAATAAACACGCCTATCATAGCAACAACGCCCTGCTCATGCGGATTCTTAACATTTGCCAAAGCGTGAGCGTGAGGAGTTGAACCCATACCTGCCTCATTTGAGAACAAGCCTCTCTTTGCACCCTGGCTGATAGCACTCTTAATCGCCGCACCTAATCCGCCGCCGATTATTGCTGTCGGGTTAAATGCATACTTGAATATCATTCCGACTGCTTCAGGCACGAACTTTGCTCTTACTACCAAAATAACAACGCCCAAAATCAAATACAAAAACGCCATAATCGGAACAAGCTTTTCTGTTACAGATGCCAGTCGGTTTACGCCACCTATAAATACAAATGAACAAGCAGCAGCAATTATCACGCCGATTATCCAGGGCTGGATACCGAAAGCTGTTGAGAATGTGTTTCCTATCGAATTAGACTGAACCATACAGCCCATAAATCCAAGTGCAAGGATAATTGCTACCGCAAAGAAACCTGCAAGGATTGTGCCAAACTTTCCCTTGAATGCTGTCTTTATGTAATACACAGGACCGCCTGCAACATTGCCGTCTTTATCAACAACCCTTGTTTTCTGTGCAAGAGTTGCCTCGGCATAAATTGTAGCCATTCCGAAAAATGCTATAATCCACATCCAGAATATCGCTCCCGGTCCGCCTATCAAAATAGCACCGCACGCACCGACAATATTTCCCGTACCAACCTGAGCCGCAATAGCCGCCGTTAATGCCTGGAATGAACTCATTCCGCCATTGTGTTTTTTACCGTTCATTGTGAAGTTTCCAAACACTTTCCTCATACCCTCACCAAAACAGCGAATCTGAACGAACTTGGTTTTAAAACTGAAAAACAAGCCTGTTCCGAGAAGCAGGACTATAAGAATATAGTCTGAAAGATAAGCGTTTACTGTCTGGACAATTTTCAATAGTGAATCCATTTAATCATACCTCCGTAAAAATAAAAAAAGTTGCTAAAAATCAGCAACTCCGAATTATCACACGACAAATTTAAAATAACTGCATAAAAATGTCCGCTCTGTCCTTTTGCCTGAGAGATTCGATTTAAAATCTTGCACCTTCGGCACTCGCTTGTGAGATTCTCCAGAGTTCCCTACGATTTTCGGTCTTTTCATCCCGAAATCATCAACGGGCGATTTTTATCCATTATAACATCATTGTCTTAAATTGTCAATATTTAAGTGTAAAAAATCACAATTTTTTTGGAGCAGTCATATTATATATTAAATTTACGGTAAAGGATGTGCTGATATGACATTTCTGATATACTTTTATGCGTATTCCTTTGTAATCATTGGAATTATGCATTTCATTGTTATTGCTCGTAATTCAATTTTCACAAGAAAAGTGAAAAGAGTTATTTGCTGTCCGCTGTCGGAAAACGAAACGGAATTTGAATTGCGTCAAGCTATGTTTAAAAACCCAAACGCTGTTATAGAAACACAACAAAATCCCGTTTCGTTAATCCTTGCGAGGGACAATTCCAGAATTATAATTCGTCAAGAGATTTAAATGTGTAGCCTTCAGAAACCGCGTCATTTATTATTCGTTCAAGTGCAGATGCGTTATCCGATGAAACTGCGTGAAGCAGTATTATCGCACCGTCATGCAAATATGGCATAACGCTCTCATATGCATAATCCGCACCCCTTTGAGCGTTTATATCCCAATCTTTATATGCAAAGCTCCACATTATTGTTTTCATACCCAAATCATTGGTAATTGCAAGAGTGCGTTCGGAAAATTCACCCTCAGGCGGACGCATATATTGCATTTTATATCCGTAAAGTTCATTACAGCGGTCATTAAGCATTGTAATCTCGCTCTTAACTGTTTCGGGGACCTGTTTTGGCAAATTCAAGTGGTTTACCGTATGATTTCCAACGATATGCCCCTCATCAATCATTCTCTTAACCAGCTCGGTCTGACCTTCAAGATACGGACCCGTGCAAAAAAATGCAGCAGGCGTATTTGTTTTTTTTAGAGTATCAAGTATTACGGCAGTAAAGCCGTTTTCATAGCCCTCGTCAAAGGTGAGATATAAGTTTTTATTACCCTTTTTATCCAAATAAAACCCGTTATATTTTTCAAGCATTGTGATTTGTGAAAGCGGTATTTCAGGCTCTTTACCCTTTCTCCTGACAAACCCCCACCCCTGCCCTCTTGAATCAAGCTCGGTGTATCCGCTGCTGTTCACTGCTATACTGTTATTTTCGTTGACAGGCTTTTGTCCACACCCCGTAACGACTGCTATGGTGCATAAAACAATGAATAATCTAAACATTTTGTTCCTCCTATATTTTTTGAAAATTTTTTTAAGAAAATGATTGAATTTTGTCAACTGTTAGTGTATAATATTCTTACAAGGATATTTACTCCGATGTGTATTATTTTTTTTGAGGTGAAATAATCGTGGCATTATCACAAGATTTTGAAGCAAGACGCCGTGAAAGGCTTAGAATACAGAGAAAAAAGAGAGAACGAGCAAGAAAAATCCAACGAATAGTCTTACTTCTTGCCATAGTTTTTTTGGCGTTTCTCCTTATATTTAATATTGTAAAATGTGCAAAAAAACCATCGGGCGATAATAACAATTCTGCCATCACGCAGCTTCCGTTAGAATCGGAGGAACCGCAGGATACCAAATTTGACCCGAACATTCCTGCCCCGAAAGAGGGAAAGAATAATTATCTTGACATTATTTCAGCATCGGGCGAAACAAAACATGTGTATCTTACATTTGATAACGGTCCGTCCGAAAATGTTACGGCGAGAATACTTGATGTTCTCCGCAGATATAATGTAAAGGCTACTTTCTTTATGAACGGAAACGACATTAAGAAGTACCCATATATTTGCACTCGCACAATGGAGGAGGGGCATCTTGTTCTGCCGCTTTCAAAATCGGGTAATGCTGATATATTATATGCAGACAAAACAACCTTTATGGACGAAGTTGAAGAAACATACAAGCTTATTTCCGACAACTCGCCCAACGGCAAGAAGCCTATTAAGCTATATCGTTTCTTGGGCGGAAGCTTTGAGAATTCAAGCTATGCCTCAAAGAAAAAGGAATATAAGGATTTGCTTGCAGAAAACGGATACTATTACTGCGATTGGAACTTGTCAATAGGAGATTCGGTGACTTCAAAAACACCCGAACAGCTTATGTCGAATTTCACCGCTAACAGACCGAGTGTAAACAATCTTATTATCCAGCTTAATAATACGGAAAATAATTTATCAACTGCCGAAATGCTGCCCAAATTGATAGAAAAGCTGTTATCGGAGGGTTATACCTTCAGCCGTCTTGACGAGATTGAGTTTATTAACGAAATAGACATAGATGATGAGCCTGCAAGTACTGCTTCAGAGTCCCCATCATCAAAGCCTGCAAGCTCTGAGAAGCCCGCAGCAACAAAGACTCCTGAGGCAACAAAGACCCCTAAGGCAACTAAAGCTCCGTCAGCAACAAAGTCTCCGTCAGCGACTTCAAAGCCGACAATGACCGAGGCTCCGAAAACTACTACACTTCCATCCAAGAGCAATGTGAAGGAGCTTGACACGGAATAAGAAACTTTTTAGGAGATGCAAAAAAGCAGGACTGATCGTTTGACGGCAAATGTATATATTTCAACATAAAAAAATTTATAAAAACATTGTTAAAACAATTGTTTTTGAGGAAATCTGCAATTTTGCAGGTTTCCTTTTATTTTGTGCCGTCAAACTACGAACGAAAACTATACCTCACATACCCATGTATAGCTTCGGGCTAAACTTCATAGCCCTGCTATTTGGCGGTTTTCGTCCGTTCTTCACTATTTTTTACATCCCCATTGGACACTATTCAACTTTCTTTACAGCCCCGGCGTGTCAAACACAACAACGGTTGCATAGTATATTCTAAAAGGATATATTTGCATAAATAAAAGGAGTTGTTTTTAAATGTTTAAGACTATATCTGTTATAGGGGGCGACTTGCGTCAGCTCTCGCTTGCAAAGATGCTTTCCGAGGATGGTTATGATATCACAGTATATGGCTTTAAAAACGAAATCAGGGAATACACGCTGAATTATACAGATAATATATCAAAAGCTCTCGACAGTGAAATTGTCATTCTGCCCGTACCCGTTTCTTTTGACGGACAATTTGTAAACACCCCGTTTATGGACGAAAAATTGACAATATCAGAGATATGCGATAAGCTTAACCCGCTATCGCTTATATTCGGCGGCTGTATATCAAAATCGCTTTCACACGAATTAGAGAAACGAAATATCAAACATCGGGATTATATGCTGCGAGATGAACTCGCAATAAGAAATGCCGTCCCAACTGCCGAAGGTGCAATAGAAATAGCAATTTCAGAAACTCCGATAACCTTACATAATAGCAAATGTCTTGTTCTCGGCTACGGAAAAGTAGGAAAAATCCTATCAAAATCACTGTGTGCATTAGGGGCAAAAACATATGTTGAGGCGAGAAAATATGCAGACCTCGCCTTAATTGAAGGGCATGGCTATTATCCTTTAACAATGAACGAAGCAACAGCACGATTAGATGAATTTGATATTATCTTTAACACTATACCCGCACTTGTGTTAAACAGAAATGAATTAATAAAAATACGCAACGATGCTCTTGTGATTGACCTTGCATCAAAGCCCGGCGGGGTGGATTTTGATGCCGCAAAAGAGCTTGGCATACGGGTAATCTGGGCATTATCTTTACCCGGTAGGGTGGCACCCGTAACGGCAGGTATTATAATCAAGGATACCATCATCAATATGATGAGAGAGGAGGTATAGTTTAAGATGGATTTAAAAGGTAAAAATATCGGGTTTGCTATGTGCGGTTCATTTTGTACATTTCAACGGGCTTTAAAAGCCGCAGCAGAATTAAAAAAGACAGGTGCTAACATTATCCCCATTATGAGCCACACCGCATACAACACAGACACCCGATTTGGAAGCTCCGAATCCTTTAAGCTTGAGTTAGAGGGGATTTGTGAAAACAAAATACTATACACAATTTACGAAACTGAGCCTATAGGGCCTAAAAAAATGCTTGATGCACTCATTATTATGCCTTGCACAGGGAATACTCTTGCAAAGCTCTCAAACGGTATTGCGGATTCTTCTGTAACACTTGCCGCAAAAGCACACCTCCGTAACAAACGCCCGTTAATTATTGCGGTATCAACAAATGACGGATTGGGTGCAGCAGCAGAAAATATCGGTAGACTACTATCAAGAAAGCACTACTATTTTGTACCGTTCAGGCAGGATGACTGCATAAATAAACCGAATTCGCTTGTTGCAGATTTTTCACTGCTCAATAAAACACTCGAATTAGCATTGGAAGACAAACAACTCCAGCCGATTTTGGCTGTTTAATATAAATAAGGGGGGTGTTGCGTTAGGCAACACCCCCCTACCTGCTGAATGAATTTATTCAAACTCTCATCTCTTCAACAATACATCTTCTTCGTATTTACGGACATCATCAAGCCACTCAAGACCAACACCCTTGTTTGTTTTTGCACAATAATAATCCCAAACAAGTGCAAACGGAGCAGCCTTGAACTCCTGCGAAACAGCGAGCCTACCCGATACATCGCCATCTGCCTCAAGCTTTTTCATCATCTCGGTAGGTTGAAGCAGTGCGTATAACAACGCCTTTCTTGTGTTACGCATACCTATAACCCAAGCTGATATTCTGTTAATTGATGCATCAAAGAAATCCGTTGCAATATATGTATCCTGAACCTTATCCAATCTTACAAGCTCCTCCATAATTGCTTTTGTTTCATCATCAAATGCAACCACATGGTCACTATCCCATCTGACGGGACGAGAAACATGGAGAAGTACATGGTCTGAAAATGTGTAAACTGATGCAAGCTTCGCCGAAACAACCTCTGTCGGGTGATAATGACCTGTATCAAGCGTCATAATAATATGGTCGCTGTTTGCTTTCATAACATATCCCATACAGAACTCGTGTGAGCCTGCTGTGAAGCTCTCCGCACCGATACCGAACACCTTTGATTCGATACCGTCCATAACACCCTCAACATCCTTTGTAGCCTCAAATATTTCATCATAGCTTTTCTTTAACTGTGTTCTCGGCGTCAATGTATCAATCGGAAATTCCTTATCACCGTCGGGTGTCCAGTGGTTAATTACACATACCTTACCTGTTCTCTTATAGAAATACTCTCCGATTTTACGGCATGCGATACCATGCTTAACCCAGAATTTTCTGACATTCTCGTCAGCTGATGAAAGAGTAGCTTTTTCGCTTAACGGATGTGAGAAATATGTAGGATTGAAATCAAGTCCCAGATTGTTCTCTACAGCCCAATCCGCCCAGTTCTTAAAATGCTCCTCTGTTATTGCATCACGGTCAACAAATGTATCTGCTTCCTGATAGTTTGCATGAACATTAACCTTCAATTCACCGGGTATAAATTCCATTGCCTTTTTGATGTCGGCTCTTAATTCCTCGGCGTTTCTTGCAGCACCCGGATAATTACCCGTTGTTTGAATACCGCCTGTTAAGCCTCCCTCTTTTTTCTCAAAGCCTCTAACATCGTCGCCCTGCCAGCAATGCATTGAAATAGGTGTTTTGTCACAAATTTCAATCATTTTGTCAACATCTATTCCATACTGTTTATAGTATTCTTTTGCCAACTCATAGCCTTTTTCTACATCATACATATTTTTTCCTCCCTGTTGTTTTGAACTGCTTAGCCGATTGTAAAACCCTAAAAATATAGGTTTTATGCGGCTTTTTTTACTTGATTTATAATGACTTTTCTCCGTTTTATGGTATAATATATATAAACCAAATCCCAAAATCCACAAGAACGGAGAAAAAAATCATGCGTAATAAATTTGTGCAAATATCTTTAGCTGACATTTACAACGATATCTCATTTTCTATTCAAGAGCAAAAGCCTGAACTCCTTGCCTTGCTTGATGAGTATATCGATTTTGATTCTTACGATAATTACAGTATGCTTAAGAATGATTTTCACTTTAATCGTGTCTGCATACCGCTAAATCTTCGTAATTCAAAGAAAGCAAATACTTCTTTTGATGAATTTGGTACACCTATATGCC
>JAXJPK010000029.1:0-3359 GCA_036311705.1 Clostridia bacterium | reverse complement strand
TCTTTTGTTGTTGTTTTTCCGACACTTCCCGTTATTGAAACCGTCGGAACGGGATACTTTTGCTTGTAATATCTTGCAATATCGCCAAGTGCTTTTCTTGTATCTTTAACTTTTATTACATTACCGAAATGAACATCAATATCCTTTTCGGTTAATGCAACAGATGCCCCATGCTCCAATGCCGCACCGATAAAATCATGTCCATCTGCGTGTTCGCCTTTAAGGGGTATAAATGCTACTCCATCAACGGCTTTCCTCGAGTCAATGGTTACTTCTGTTACTTCAATAAACTCTGCACCGTCAGCCTTATGTATCAATTCACCATCCGTCGCTCGGAGTATGTCTGATATAGACAATATCTGCATTTTTTACACCTCTCATTCTGCAATAAGGGGCTGTTTAAAAGTCGAACGCCTTTTAAACAGTCCCTGCTCCCCAATGGTATAGAAAAAGCTTCAAGGCTTTTTCTATACCGTTTTTTATTTCTTTAAATGCCTATATACTTCTATTCGCTCGTCAAAGTCAAACTTTTCCCTGCCGATAATCTGATATGTTTCCTGTCCTTTTCCGGCAAGGATTATAACATCGTTAGGCTTTGCCATATCGAGTGCATAGCCTATAGCCTCTCGCCTGTCAGTGATTGTTATATATTTGCCGTTAGTCTTTTTTATGCCTTCCTCTATTTCTTTAACAATAGCTTCAGGGTTCTCCGTTCTCGGATTATCCGATGTTATGATACTGTAATCCGAAAGATTTCCCGCTATCTCACCCATAATCGGACGCTTTGTGTTGTCACGGTCACCACCGCAGCCAAACAGAGTTATAACTCTTCCCTCTGCAAAGCCTTTAACACAGTTTATTATGTTCATCAATCCGTCAGGAGTATGAGCATAGTCTATAATTACGGTATAATCCGTATCGGTCGGAACGACCTCAACTCTGCCCACAACACCGGTTGCCGATGCCAAACCTTTGATAACCGTATCAATATCTATTCCTAACTGTAATGCCGCACCTGCCGCACACAAAGCATTGTAAACGCTGAATTTACCGGGAATTGCAACCATTGCGGGGTATGTTTTTCCGTTATACACCATATCAAACTGCGAACCTCTTGATGTTATCTTTATGTTTTCAGCTCGTAGGTCACAGCCCTCGCCAAGCCCCGTTTTAAGAATACAGTTGCAATCACCGTTATTTACTATTGTTTTGCCGCCGTCATCATCAAAATTTACAACGCCCTTTTTCGACAATCCGAACAGCTTCGCCTTTGCGTTTAGATAATTCTCCATTGTTTTATGGAAATCGAGATGGTCTTGGGTTAGGTTTGTAAACACGCCCACATCGAACTCACAGCCATATACTCTGTCAAGTTCAAGTGCGTGGCTTGAAACCTCCATAACAACATACTCCGCACCATAATGTACCATTTCCGTAAATAATTGCTGAAGCTCTAACGCATTCGGAGTAGTCGGCGTTGTGCTTTTTGTTAAAAGGACTTTGTCCCCGATTATATTCTGATTTGTGCCTATAATTCCAACTCGCTTGTTTGCCGCTTCAAGTATGCTTTTTATTAGATATGTTATAGTAGTTTTTCCGTTTGTGCCTGTTATTCCCACAAGCGACAATTTCTTTGACGGCTCGCCATAGAGAGTGCAGGCAAGCTCCGCTATCGCACGGCGTGAGTTTTCAACATACACTACGGGAATATCTACATCAACTTTATCCTCGGCAACTATCACGGCGGCTCCGTTAGCAACCGCTGCCTGTGCAAATTTATGTCCGTCTGTTTCGTATCCCTTGATACATACAAAAACTCCGCCCTCAACAACCTTTCTTGAATCATACGCTATTGAAGTTATGTCTAAATCTTTTATCTCATCGGTACATCCCGATTTGAACAGTTCGCTGGCTAACATTGCTCCACCCCCATTATTTTTAGTCATTCGTTTGCTGACCGAATTTCACTCCGACAACAGTTCCCGGCAGAATCTTTGTTTGTGGAGCAAAGCTCTGCGATGTAGCATATGCATTGCCTGCTTCACTGTGTCCTGCACCAATTATT
Source organism: Clostridia bacterium (assembly GCA_036311705.1). GTDB lineage: Bacteria > Bacillota > Clostridia > UBA1381 > UBA1381 > Ornithomonoglobus. Next base: position 1,294 of record JAXJPK010000029.1, on the reverse strand, counting down.
TCAAAGTTAAGTCCCGCATTCTTTAGCAGGTATCTTGCATCGTTAACACTATATCCCGAAACATCCGGAACAGTCGCAAAGTCATTTTCATCTCGTTCCTCGGTATATAGAATTATAACTGAGCCCTCTGTCATTACCTCTTGAGGTGACGGGAGCTGATCCACAACTGTCTTTCCGTTGCCTTTTACTATACATTCAAAGCCTGCTTGCTTTGCTTTTGTCTGTGCAGACTCCGTTGTCGATTTCCTTAGCTCGGGAACCCTCAATTCAGCATCGTGCGATTCTCCCTCCGCATACTGCTTGCTTATTCCCAGATAGTCAAGTGATTCGGCAATTATCTCGCCGCAAACAGGTGCGGCAATCGTACCGCCGTACTTATTTGCCGTTTGAGGCTCATCAAACATAACAAGGCAAACCAGTTCGGGGTCATTTGCAGGTGCAAAGCCTATAAATGATGCAATTCGCTTGTTACTGCCTCGAGGCTGTTTCTCTGATGTACCCGTTTTTCCGCCTATTCTGTAGCCTTTAAAATATGCATTCTTACCCGTTGCGTTCGGGTCAGATACTACTTCCTCCAAAATTTGACGCATTCTCTCCGAGGTTGTTTCCGAAATAACACGGTTTACAACCTTCGGCTCATATGACTTAACAACGCCTTGCTTGTTCGTTATCTCCTTAACGATTGTCGGCTGCATTCTCTCGCCGCCGTTCACAACCGCAGATACAGCCGTTATTAGCTGTAACGGCGTTATCTGAAAGCCTTGACCAAATGATGATGTTGCAAGATCAACCTCATTCATCTTGTCATAGAACAAACCTGATGATTCTCCGCCAAGCTCAATACCTGTTTTTGCCGTAAAGCCGAATGCCTCGAAATAATTCATGAATTTCTCCGCACCCATTGCAAAACCTACTTCCATAAATACAGGGTTACAAGAGTTTTTAACGCCCTCTGCAAAGGTCTGTGCACCGTGTCCGTTATGATTTGCACATTCAATTTTTCTGTCCGCAACCTGCTTGAAGCCCGGGCAGAAGAAATTTGAATTTTCATCAACCGTATGCTCCTCAAGTGCCGCCGCAGCTGTTATAATCTTAAAAGTCGAACCCGGCTCATATGTATCAGAAACGGCTTTATCACGCCACATTTTTGAACGAGCCTGTGAAACAAATTCATCCGATAGATTGTCTGGATCCTCTGTCGGCCGTTCTGTAGGCTCCTCACCCTCCTCCGTTTCCTCCTCTTCCTCCTCGGGATAGTCAGGCTCAAAATCTACAGCATACTCTAAAAACTGTG
>JAXJPK010000028.1:0-1925 GCA_036311705.1 Clostridia bacterium | reverse complement strand
CATATAAACCGTCATTAAGATATTCCTCAAATCTCATTGTCATATCATAATCGTCCGAACCGACCAACTTAAATTGCCCGTCATTTCTTGACTCTATTTCATATATGTAGAAATTGTTCTCATCAAAATATCCAAACAAATATTCCGTGTCTGACTTGAGTTCTAATGAACTATGACATCTTGAATAAGTTTCTTTAACTCCTATTTCAACATTACCCTTAATTTTCTCGGTAGGAATAACTTCAACTGTATCAATTATGGTATATGGAGCTGATGGAATATCTTTTGTTGTATAATTTGCGACAGTACCAAGAAAAACTTTTGCATTATCTTCATATAACAAGCCTTCAGGAACATCGCCTGCAAAGGCAGTAAGGCTTGTTGTTAAAAATACAATTATTAAAATTGAAAGTACAAAGAGTTTTCTCATCAAGCATACCCCCTTAATCTTTTTTTCGAAGCACAAATAGTATATTACATATTATAACACCAATTATAGAACCTATTGTAGCAGCAATTATGTCATTTATATCAACCATAGCACTGCCTATATTAAATAGTCGAAATGATAATTGTGCCACTTCTAAACCCAAAGCAATAAATATCGAAACAGCTACAACTTTTAATCCTTTTTGTTTCATTCCTTTCAAACAGAATCCACAAGGTATAAACAAACAAATATTGAGAACAAAGTCTTTTATAAAATAGAAGATTTCTATTATTTGAAAGTTCATCCCCGCATCCACTGCACCCTTGTAGTTCCTTATTAACTTTAATACAAAATCAAAAGGTATTATGTTGGTAAACATACCTATGCTTTCAACATCAAAGAAAATTACCCCAAAGGACAATTTGCAAGCAACAGTAATTAAAACAGTAACTATTAACCATATTGTGAATATACATTTATATACTTTCATTATTTTATCCTCTTAACTCAACAATGTTAATTAAAAAAGATTACTTATTAGTGACCGAACCCAACTATTTTCCACCCGGTGTTTTCAGATTCATATACCATATCGCATATCCAATACTGATTACCGTTAGAGATAGTTTCTTCTTTTTCGTATTCAATATCTAATGTTACAACAAACGATTTGTGAGTATCATCATTACGCTCATCATCAAAAGGCTTAATTTCTAAATTAGAAACAGATTTCACATTGTCAATTCGTCTTTCGCCATCTTCGATGAAGGTTTTATTTGTCAATGGCAAATTCAAACTATCGTTATACAGTTCTGTATTCAATATATTTGCAGTAAGTCCGCTAAACATACTTGTTTTTGAAATACATAAAGCTGCAGTTTCTTCATCCTTTTCGGATAAAGCCTTGAAATAAAGCTTTATAATATCTTCAGGTGCTTTGGTTTTTACACTTATTTCTTCTTTCAGTAATGGAGCTATATGTTCATCAAATGTTTTTTGTGTTATTTCTTTAAAATCTTTACCTGCTAAACTACAAGCAATTTCAACCTGATGTCTGCCGGAGCTTATATAAGCACCGATTATTTGATTTTCAAACTTTACGATAATTCCTCTTGCAGTATCAATAGGACCAAATTTTTCAGGCATTCTTTCACGAAGATGATATAGCTCAACCGTAACATCCTTGCCTGCATATAAACTCATATCAAGTCCTATATCTTTAGAAAGCTCATTGTTGTATAAATAGTAAAAGTCTTTTGCCGAAAATTCACCAATCTCACCAAATCGCGGTAATGTTTCTGTGATTGAACTTATTTTGTAATTTATATTCCATCCGTGTTTTAATAAGAAAATTCTGTCAGTTTCATCAATAACATATATTGCATCTTCTCCGGCTTCTAACAATGAATCTAAAAATCTTGGAAATGACTCATTAGCTGAATACAACACATTGTCTATTTTTGCATAGGTCTTATTATATAGCGTATCCCAATAT
>JAXJPK010000027.1:0-5076 GCA_036311705.1 Clostridia bacterium | reverse complement strand
GTACACGCTTTGATTTGAGAAAAGCGAAAGAAAGAGCACATTTGCTTGAGGGTTATAAAATAGTTATAGACAATGTTGATGAAGTAATACGCATAATCCGAGCATCAAAGTCCATTGCTGATGCAAAAGTACAGCTCTGTGAGAGATTTGCTCTTGATGAATTACAGGCAACAGCTATTGTTCAGATGCAGCTTGGTCGTTTGTCAGGACTTGAAAGAGAGAAAATAGAGTCCGAGTATGAGGGCATACTTGAAAAAATCGGCGAGTATGAAGCTATTTTGGCAGATGAATCAAAGGTTTGCGAAATAATAAAAGAGGACCTGATCACTTTAAAGAATAAGTATGGCGACCCTCGCCGTACAGAGATTGCAATGGATTACAGTGATCTTGATGACGAGGATTTGATTGAGGAGGAGGAATGCATAATAACTCTTACTCATAACGGATACACAAAGCGTATGCCTGTTGACACATACCGTTCACAAAACAGAGGAGGCAGAGGCATAACGGGTGTAACAACTCGTGAAGAGGACTTTGTAGAACATATATTCACATCATCAACGCATGATAATATTCTGTTCTTTACAACAAAGGGTACAGTTTACCGATTGAAAGGCTATCAAATTCCCGAATCGAGCCGTACAGCAAAGGGTATGGCAATAGTCAATCTTTTGCCGCTTGCATCTGATGAAAAGATTAGTGCAATGATTCCGATTCGTGAGTTTAATAACGGCGAGTATCTGACCTTTGTGACAAAGCTTGGTTTGATAAAAAGAACGGATATTATGGATTACTCAAGAATTCGCCAGAACGGGCTCCGTGCAATAGAGCTTGTTGAGGGCGACGAGCTGATAAGCGTTAACCTAACAGACGGGGAAAGAGAAATCCTGATTGCAACACATAATGGTCTTGCGATAAAGTTTAAAGAAACAGATGCAAGAGCGATGGGCAGAACTACAAGAGGCGTTAAAGCTATGGAGCTTCGGGATGGTGATTATATCATTTCCGCAGTTGTTGCAAAGGAAGGACATGAAGTTCTTGCCATAACCGAGGGTGGATTCGGAAAACGGACAGAGTTTGAGGAATACAGATTGCAGTCGAGGGGCGGCAAGGGTATATTCACTTATAAGATTACCGATAAGACAGGCAAGCTTGCAGGTGTTGTATCTGCAAGTGACGAGGATGATGTTATGCTTATCACATCCGAGGGTGTTGTAATAAGACTTCATGTAGATGAAATAAGCAAATTCGGAAGACAAACTCAAGGCGTTCGTCTTGTTAAGATGAAAGACGGAGTAAGCGTAGTTAGTATTGCACTGACCGAAAAATATAAAGAAGAGGAAATTTCTGAGGGGGTTTCTGACTCGGAAGAGGATATATAAGGAGAAAATATAAGAAGAGGATATATAAGGAGAAAATATAATGAATATAGAGATAGAGATGGAGAATGGCGGGGTAATTAAGGCGGAGCTTTACCCCCAAACAGCACCGATAACCGTTGAGAACTTTGTTAAGCTTATCGAGGACAAGTTTTTTGATGGACTTGTATTCCACCGTGTAATTGAGGGCTTTATGATTCAGGGTGGCGGCTTTGACGCTGTTGGCAATCATAAGGAGGCAGAGTCGATAAAGGGAGAGTTCGATTCAAATGGCGTTAAAAATGAATTGAAGCATACAAGAGGCGTTCTCTCAATGGCAAGAACTATGTTTCCAAACAGTGCGTCAAGCCAGTTCTTTATAATGCATCAGGACGCACCGCATCTGGATGGTCAGTATGCGGCGTTTGGAAAGGTTACAGACGGTATGGAGGTTGTTGACGAGATAGCACAGACAGATACAGATTATAACGATGCACCTATCGTACCTCAGGTTATTAAGACAATCAGATTGGCATAATGTAATCAGTCGGCAAGTGAAAAGCCGGCTGATTAAACTAAATTATTATGTATTTGCTGAGAGGAAGAAAGATTAATGAATAATATATACATAGATTGCAGAATGGGTGTGACGGGAACAAAGCTGTTTGCCGCACTCACAGAGCTTCTTGAAAATCCGAATGAATTTATATATTACTTTAATAAAATAGGTATTAAAGGTATAGAGCTTCAAAGAATACCGGAAGCTAATGGTGGAGTTATGGGCTGCAATTTTGAGTGGCATAGAGTTTCCGCATCAGATGATGACCCTTATGCAGATGAGTTAGACAGCAAAGATGTAAAGAATATGCCCAAAGTTCAGATTAAGGCTACACGCAGAAACATAGAAGATGTTAAAAAATTCATATCTGATTTATCAATAAAAGACAATGTTAAAGAGCGAGCAATAAAGGTATATGAAAGAATAGCGGAGGTTTCAGCAAAATCTAACGGAAAAGACCCGCAAAGTATGATACTGCACAGAACAGGTTCAAGGAATGTTATTGCATCTGTTGTTGGCGTGTGTATGATAATAGACATTATAAAGCCTGAAAAGATTGTAACATCTATGATTTCGGTGGGTGATGGATTTACCGTAACTCCGAAGGGAAAAATGCCAATTCCGATTCCTGAGGTGCGTAAATTACTGGGTGATATACCATATACCCAGGGCAGAGAAGAGGGTGACTTATGTTCCATTGAGGGTGCTGCACTTATTTCTGAAATAACAGATGAAGTTGGTGTAATGCCTGAAATGAGAGTAATTCGTTCGGGTGCAGGCTTTGGTTATCGTAAATTCAAATCGGGAATTAACGGCATTAGAGCATATTATGGCGAAATTATAGATTCTATCGCACAGGATACATTTATTGAGCTTTCAGCGGAGATATATGATATTGAAAATGATGTAATGGGTATGATGTGCGACAGACTAAAAGATGAGGGAGTTCAATCCCTGTATATGCAGAGTATATTTGGCATCTCCGGACAAGAAGGATGCTTGCTAAAGTGTATTACAGGGAGCGATAAAGCAGATAGAATTGCAAGTATTCTGATGGAATACTCATCAATCAGTTTGGTGACTCGCAAAACGGTAAATGTTTACAGAAAAGAGAAATAAATAATAGATTGGCACAAAAGAGATTGATTCCTTTTGTGCTGATTTGTATCTGATGGAGGAAAAATGTTAGGTGTAATAATCAATACCATTACGGTTATTATAGGATCGTGTGTGGGATTACTGTTCAAAAAAGGAATATCCGAGAAAGTAAGTAAATCAGTAATGCTGGGGCTGGGTGTTTGCACTCTTTATATCGGCATATCGGGCAGCCTTTGCGGAGAAAATGTATTAATACTAATTCCGTCGATTGTTCTGGGAGCAATAACGGGTACGGTTTTAAAAATTGACGCACATATTAATTCACTGGCATTGAAAGTTGAAAATCGTTTCAAAAGAGGCGAACAAGACATATCTGTATCAGAAGGACTTGTAACCGCAACGCTTCTGTTCTGTGTTGGGTCAATGACAGTTACAGGCTCTATTCAAGCAGGACTTACCGGGGACAATACGATACTTATAACAAAAGCAACGCTTGATTTAATCTCATCAATGATGCTTGCGTCAAGCTTAGGGATAGGGGTGCTTTTATCTGCCGTATCTGTGTTTGCGATACAAGGCGGATTGGTTATCCTCGCAGGGCTAATAGCCCCGTTTATGAGTACGGGAGCGATTAACGAAATGACTTGTGCAGGCTCGCTTTTGATAATTATGATAGGAACAAATATGATGGGCATTACAAAACTCAAAGTTGCAGATTTCCTGCCTGCGATTTTGTATGCTCCGATTATTTATAATATAGCATTATTTGTTAAGAATTTGATATGACTGATTTCCGATTGGTATAATGTAAAAAAATAATACTTGCCTAAATAATATAAGTTGTGATATAATGATATAAACACATACATATGTTTCAGACTGTCAGCAAATCGGGCAGACCGCACAAGCTGTAGTGAATTTCAGAAAAGCTTAAATTATGCGGCCTGCGATAATTAACAAAGCTTGAAATAATTAACAAAGGAAGTGTTTTGAATATGAGAAAGAGAATAATATCTGTTATTGCAGCGGCAATGATTGGTGCATTGGCTGTTCCGTGTGCAAATGCAGCAAATGAAAACTGGCGTGACCCATTCGTAACTCGAATTATGAAAACAATTTCTCAAGACCCGTCCTATACTGATGCTGTTTTAACAGACCTTGACAGAAACGGAATACCAGAGGTATTTATAATAAAAAAAGGTACATATGGCGGCATTGGTGCAGGCTTCACAATGACAGACAATGTTATTACTGAAATTGATGTCCCGTCAAATATAATTGGCGAATGTCTGATGAATTTAGATGTATATATAAAGAATGATGCGTATATATTTGTCGGTGCGGAGGTGCCGAGGTATTCATCATATATAGCATATTATAAATTGACGCTAAACAATAACAAGCTGACGGCAACACGGATAAATAAATCTGATGTAAGCCCATATGCAAATGTCACTTATGTTGATAAATACAGCAAGAATCTGCTTGTAGACGGATACCCGAACAGAAATAAAATACTTGAATTTATTTCAAGCTATGATATGGTAAACAACATATCCGCAACTCGCTCAACCGCAAACTTGCTTGTCGACGGTGAGAGGGTTATGGTAAACGGATATACGGTTAATGATTCAAATTATTTCAAAATTAGAGATATAGCAATGATTTTACGCAACAGCTCTGCAAAATTTAATGTATCTTGGGACAGTGCACTTGAGGCAATAATGATAAGTCCCGGTGATGATTATGTGGTTGTTGGCGGTGAACTTTCAAACGATATTGAGGGTGATATGAAAGTTGTTGATAACAGCACGCCTATATATGTCAACGGCAGGCAGACAGCGATAACAGCGTATAACATAAACGGAAGCACATACTTTAAAATACGAGATATTGCCGATGCGGCAGGCTTTGGAATCCAATGGGATGGCGGCTCGCAGACTATAAATATTATGACAGACTAAAAGGGATATAAAAACAGCACCGACGGGTGCTGTTTCAGACTGTCGACAAATCGGTCAGACCGCACGATATTTAGTAAATTCAATAAAAGTTTAAAGT
>JAXJPK010000026.1:0-2930 GCA_036311705.1 Clostridia bacterium | reverse complement strand
CAAAAAAGTTGTCAATGTAGATGGTAGTATTTTCTTACGAAAATCTCCACCATTCCACATTGACAAGGGTAATTTGGGGCGAACTTTTTATTTTTTAAGAAAAGTGTCACCCATCATTGACAATTCAACAGATAAATCTGCGATTGCGAATATAATTCCTTGCATTTTGCTGATGCATATGCTATACTTGTTTTGGCAACACCTATTTATTGTTCTCGGCGTAAGCTGCCATACTAACCAGCTTTGGGATTGGGATAGCTGGCTTACAGATATTGGCATAAATCAGATTCGTAGGGATAACGGTAATATGTATGTAATGCTCAAGGAAGTATTGCGGAGGATGAGCTGCTTTGATTGTGGTTCTGTTAGAGCCCCTTTGACTGGGTTGATTGAAAGGGAAAAGCGTTGTAACAATAATACTTAGATTGAAAAAAATTATGGCATCTATTTTGTGCATGAGAGCCAAAGAAAAATTTACAGTTATTAAGAGGTAGTTTTATGTACATATCAGAGAAATTTAAAACTGAATTAAAATATTCTTGCGATGTATTAGTGTGTGGTGGCGGTATTGCCGGAATTGCTGCAGCTATCAGTGCTGCAAGAAGTGGAAAGAGTGTAATTTTGACAGAACGACAGTTCATGCTCGGAGGGCTTGCAACCGCCGGACTGGTTACTATATATTTGCCTTTGTGTGACGGTATGGGGAATCAGGTGTCTTTTGGGCTCGCAGAGGAATTGTTGAAGCTTTCAATTATGCATTGGCATAACGATAAAAGAGGATATTCCAACTGGATAGAAAATACAGATATAAAAAATAATGAGAAAACTCCTCGTTACGAGGTTGACTTTAATCCTCAGCTTTTTGCTATTTCAGCGGAACAGTTGCTTTTAAAAGAAAATGTTAAGATACTTTATGGCACTACTGCTGTTGCAGTATCTGTTGAAAACGATAAAATTAAAGCAGTCATATTTGAGAACAAATCAGGTAGATTTGGAATTGCTGCAAAAACTTTTATTGATGCCACAGGCGATGCGGATTTGGGCAAATTCTCCGATACGCCAACTGAAACATTTAAACAAGGAAATGTTCTTGCGGCTTGGTATTATTCAAATGAAAATGACGGATACGGACTTAAAACGCTTGGGTGTGCTGATGTTCCGGATTCGGAAAAAACGGAAGATAACAAAGTTGATTTGCTCTCCACCAAGCGTTATACAGGGCTTGATGGAGAGGAAATTTCAAATTTTATGATTTCCTCACATAGCAGTACTATGAATGATTTCCTCAAACAGAAAGAAAGCAAACCAAACTTTCAACCTACTACAATTGCAACAATCCCTCAACTTAGAATGACTCGTAGAGTCAGTGGTGAATACACACTTGATGATAAGGAAATGTATAAATACTTTGAGGATTCAGTGGGTTTGGTTTCCGATTGGCGAAAACGAGGCCCCGTATATGAAGTGCCATTCCGTACACTTTACAGTTCTAACACAAAGAATTTATTGTTTGCGGGAAGAATAACATCTGTAACAGATTCTATGTGGGATATTATGCGTGTTATTCCTTGTTGTGCCGTAACCGGAGAAGCGGCAGGAATTGCTGCATCAATGTGTGATGATATGACAAAACTTGATGTTTCAAAACTTCAAACAGAACTACAGCATCGTGGTGTTAAAGTTCATTACAATGACAATTTTGTTTGTAAGAGATAAAATTTAAAAAAGCGTCAGCCGTCAGGCTGATGCTATTTTTTATGAAAAATGTTTCCGATAGCGAATAAACCGTAAAAAGAGTGCGGTTTATTGGACAGTAATTCATCAAAAAGCAACAAAGTATTGCAAAATTCAGTTAAATATAGTAGAATATAGATATAATAAGCAAATAAAAAAGCGTGGGTTAATTTGAGGGTTACCACGCATACCCTGCGGCACATAGGCCTTATCTTAGATTCTCTGATGGATATTGATAAACCTATACGGAATACAATTGTTTATTCTGATGGATATTGATAAACTTACACATCAAAATCTAAGTTCAGTACCATTATAGCACAGAAAACAATAAAAGTCAAGACAAATTTTTTACGGAGGAAGACATTATGAATAATTACACACTCGGCATTGATGTAGGTGTTGGTTCGGTAGGAATTGCGGTTGTGGACAATGACAGACGGTGCATTGAGTATCTTGGCTCACGAATTTTTGATTCGAGCGAGAATAAAAAAGAAAAACACAGTAAGAGCCAAGACCGTAGGGCACATAGACAAGGCTATCGCCAAACACGGAGAAGGCATCACAGAAAAGAACGATTAAAACAGCTGTTCAACTCTCAACAAATTACCAATATTGATAAATTAAATGCATGGTATAAGGACAGCAAAGCGGTGTACAACAAAATACAAGACTTAAACTTATCTGATACATATACCACTCGGGATATTTATTGTTTGCGTGCGATGGCACTTGATTATCCTCTAACAGGAGAGGAGTTGGCGGCGGTACTTTTGCATATTTGCAATCATCGTGGTTATCGACCTTTTTATGACGATGAAGAGCAGAAAAAGGATGAGAAAAAGCTGATGGCAGGTCGTTCTTTAGTAGTTGAAATAATGGAGAGAGACGGCTATCGGACTGTGGGCGAGATGTACGCTCGAGCAGATGAGTTTAAGAACAGTAATCCACAGTTTAAAAACTATGTATTTGTTAAAAATGCGGACAAAAAAGAGAAACCTAAAAAGGACGAGTATTATTTGGTTACTCGTGACCAAACACAAAACGAGGTTAAAATGATACTTGATAAGCAGGCAGAATTTCAACCTGTGCTAAATAAGGAAATAGAAGTTATAAGCCGAGGCGAACAAAAGAAAACAACAGTAAAAGACCGCATTTTTGAAATTATGTTTACACAGCGTGACTTCGAGGATGGT
>JAXJPK010000025.1:0-1513 GCA_036311705.1 Clostridia bacterium | reverse complement strand
GTTTGAGTTGTACCCGTCTTTCGGGGCGGGTACGGCTTAGATTTAATATCAGAAATTAACACATTTTTCAGAATGCTTTAATTTGTGATATTAATTTTCAAAAAAATTCTCAAAAACTATATACAAATACACTAAACCGTGATATAATATGTAGTGTATTTGTATAAGGAGGCGTTTTTATGACGCATATTGAGAAAATAAAAAAACTGATTAACGAGCATAACGGCATTGTTACATCTGCTATGCTTACAAAAAATAATATACCGAGGTTATATTTGAAAAAGCTGACCGACAGCGGCGAGCTCTTGTGTGTTTGCCGTGGAATATATGTCAGTCCCGATGCATGGGAAGACGAAATGTTTATATTACAAGCAAAATTTCCAAAAGGAATTTTTTCGCACGAAACTGCTCTGTATATACACGGTTTAACGGACAGAACGCCAATGAAATATGCAATGACTTTTCCTTATGGATATCATACTTCATCGATAAAGGCTGAAAATATATCCGAAAAACACGCAATAGACGAATTATATAATTTAGGCATTACAAAGGCAAAATCACCCTGCAATAATGATATACGCCTATATAATGCGGAAAAAACGCTTTGCGATATTGTAAAAGCCGGTTGTGATATTCAAATAGTGAATGACGCAATGAAACGCTATGCAAAGTCAAAAAGCAGGAATATTAAGTTGCTCTATGAGTACGCTGATATTCTGCGTGTGAAAAACAAAATATCAAATTATATGGAGGTGCTTTTATGATTACCAAAAATGCAATGCAGTTGAAAGCATACATTAAAAAGAAAGCTGCGGAAAAAAATATTTCGGCACAGCTTGTTATGCAGAATTATATGCTTGAGAGGTTGCTTGAACGAATATCTCTATCAGAGTATAAGCCGAATTTTATTCTGAAGGGCGGCTTTTTAATATCGGCTATTATTGGTCTTGATACACGAGCTACAATGGATTTGGACACAACCATAAAAGGCTATGATTTAACAATAGAAAATCTGCAACAGATGTTTGAAAGTATTTGTTCGATAAAGGTCGATGATGATGTCACTTTTGAGATATACAATGTGAGCGAAATCCGTGAAGGTGACGAATATCCGGGCTATCGGGTACACCTCAAAGCGTTGTATTCTCCGATTGCCGTTCCGCTTACCGTCGATGTAACAACAGGTGACAAAATTACTCCGAGAGAAATTGAATACACATTTAAGCTGCTTTTTGACGATAAAACTATCAGCATCATGGCATATAACCTTGAAACCGTTTTATCCGAAAAGCTCGAAACGGTAATTTCAAGAGGACAAGCTAACACACGACCGAGAGATTTTTATGACATACATATACTCTATTCTCTGCGTGGTAATGAGTGCGATATAAACATTTTGCGGCAGGCGTTGGAACAGACAGCCGCAAAGCGTGGCTCTGCCGATGCGTTAAGGGATTATAAAGAGATAATCAAATCTGTTTCGGAAAGTGAAACAATGCAGAAGTTTTGG
>JAXJPK010000024.1:0-3296 GCA_036311705.1 Clostridia bacterium | reverse complement strand
TAGCAGAGCTATGAGGGTTATCCCGAAACTATACATTGGTATGTGAGGGACGGTTTTCGTTCGTGGTTTGACAGCATTTAAATAAAAGGAAATCTGCAATTTTGCAGATTTCCTTTTTCATGCTGTCAAATGATAGGCACTGTTTTTTTACAGCCCCATACATTATGTCAATAAATCTCCACTTCGCTTATTGCTATATCCTTCCAGTCGCCGTAATATGTATCAATCACCTGGATTGATACATAGCTTGTATCAACCGTTGACGGGAACGGAATATCTATGAGGTTGCGATAATTGTCAATACTGAAGTTTTGGACCATTTCGCCTCCCTCATATGTAATGCGAACCTTTGTTATTCGTCTGTTTCTTGTATATGTTTTCTCCGACTTACAGTATCCGTTCGTCATTCTCAAGCCCGAAACACGCTGCCTTTCGGAAGCACTGAAAGTGAATACAGGATTGGGGTCGGTGTTTCTGTTGGCACTCCACGCTGTTGACATATCACCGTCACATATGTACGCAGGATAGTAATAGCAATACTGTTTTGCAACAGAATCATAGTCCGAGCCTCGTGTGCTTGATGCTGTGAGCGAAGTAAAAACCGGCGGAACATATTCTTCCTCATAATCTTGGGTGTATTCCTCGTCATCATAGTTCTCGACTATCTCCTCGCTGATTATTTCGTCATCCGAATTCGAGAGCTTATCTATAATGCTTGGCACAAACCATATACCAACTGCCAAAAGTGCCAGAGCAGCCACAATTATAATCGCAATAATCAGTCCTGAATTTGTTCTTTTAGGCGGTTTGTAATATCCGCCATACGGATTTCCTCCGCCCTGCGTATTACCGTCCAAAGCATCAGGAGCACTGCCGCAGTTCGGGCAGAACTTATCAGCAGCGGACATTTGTGTTCCGCAATTCGGGCAAAATACGCCTGTGTTTGTCTGATTTTCATACACTTCTATTTTTGCACCGCATGACGGGCAAAAAGCATCGTCACCATTTACCTGGCATCCGCAATTTTTACATACCATAAAATCCCCTCCAAATATTTAGTGACTACATTATATCACACATTTTTTATTTTGTCACCATATTTTTTGACAAAAAATCACTTGTTGACAAAAAATACATTTTGATATATAATGTAGTCACAGCACTTTTAAGGAGGAAATACTTCAGTGGAAAAGATTTTTTATATAACGGATTTCGGTGCAACAACGGAATCAGACGATAATGCAAAATATATTCAAGCAGGAATTGACAGTCTTGAAAAGGGCGGCACTCTTGTCGTTCCCGCAGGTGAGTTTGTAACAGGTGCATTATCTCTGAAGTCAGATATACATATTATACTTGAAGCAGGAGCTGTAATAAAAGCACACAAGGATATAAACAAATATGTTATGAATGGTTTTTATGACAGTTTCGGCAATGAAACAAATTCGTTTATAACAGCATATAATTGCGAGAATATAACAATTTCAGGTGATGGTAAGATTGATATGCAGGGTTGTGCATTCGTTGATTTTGAGCCTTCAGACAGTGAGAAGTCAATCCCCTCCGAGCTGTATCAGCAAACACCGGCTAAACCGCTTAATCGTCCTCGCCGTCCCATTCTTTTTTCCGACTGCAAGAATATTCGTATTCGCAACATCAAAATTGAAGATGCCCCGTGCTGGACAATTACATTCCATAATTCGGAAAACATAAAAATTAATTCCGTTTCGGTGAAAAACAATCCGAGAATTCCGCATAATGACGGTTTGCATTTTACTGCTTGTAAAAAAGTTATTGTTAATGACTGCGATTTTGTTTGCGGAGATGACTGTATAGCAATTACATCACTTTTTGATTATTCATTGCCTACAGACGGCATCATTATATCGAACTGTCATATGAGCTCTCGCTCTGCGGCAATCAGGGTCGGACACATATCAAGCCGAGTTAAGAATGTTGTTATCAGTAATATTGTTATTGAAAACACAAACAGAGGTATTGCAATATTCGCAGGCGATGACGGTTGTGTTGAAAATGTAAGGATTTCAAATATCATAATGGAAACGCAGTTGTATCACGGTGGTTGGTGGGGCAAAGGCGAGCCAATAGTTATATGCACATACAACTCAACAGGAAGTGCTAAAAATATCACTTTTGACGGCGTTTTCGCAAAATCTGAAAACTCCGTAATAGTTGCAGGAAACAATATGTCTGATATCAAATTCAGGGACTGCAGCTTTGACATTGATTTTGACAAATACACCGCAGATTCATATGAGCTATCACCCAATGGATTAGCCGAGAGAACAGTTTCACAGACAGAAATTGTTAATATTTCCGATACAAAGATAATTATAGAGTAATATACGGAGCATCATATATGATAGAGCCAAAACGAAAGCCAAAACACTATAAGAAAAGCCGAAAACCGCTTTATATAGCTATTGCAATACTGATAATTGCCATTGTTGCGGCAATATCAAACGCCATTGACCGCAAGGGTTGGGAAAACCCTGTCCGTATGATTCAAAAAGAAATCGGTACGGCAGAGCCTGTTTCGGAATCCCCAACGCCCGAACCTACGCCCGAGCCCACACCCGAACCGATAAGACGGGGTACGGCAGAGCCTATCCCCGAGTCAGTTAAAGCAACAATGCAGGGGAAGTCAATGAAAACAAATCCGAATGTTACATATGAGTCACTTTCGTATTTAACTATTCCCCATTATGATTTTAACTACAATGTATGCGAGGGTCATCTTGTTGTGTCAAAAGCATTGGCGGAGGAAGTGCTTGATATATTTGCAGAGCTTTTTGACTGCAAGTATCCCATAGAGAGAATGGAGCTTATTGATCAATATAATGCTGATGACTTTACCTCAATTGAGTATAATAATACATCGGCTTTTAACTACCGAGTTGTTTCAACGGGTACAGGCAAGCTTTCACAGCACGCATACGGTCGGGCAATAGACATTAACCCGCAAATAAATCCGTATGTTTATTCAAACGGAAAGGGAGCACACGAAAACGCTCGTGAATATTGGTCAAGAGATGTGAGCAAATGGTCAAGGGAAATAGACCGTGCCGCATTTATCGGCAACAACACCGATATATACCGCATTTTTAAAGCACACGGCTGGACCTGGGGCGGAGATTGGAGCTCGGGAAAGGACTATCAGCATTTTGAAAAATAAAAAAGGGGTATGTAAAAAAGGGTCTGCGGAAAAAGTTGTGTAAGCAATATCTGACAACACTCGACAAGGCGAAAATTACAGGTATAAGCTTAATATAATC
>JAXJPK010000023.1:0-4828 GCA_036311705.1 Clostridia bacterium | reverse complement strand
TATATAAATTCGGAGGAAATGCATATTGTGCCGGATATTGTAATATGTGCAAAGCCCGGCCAGATTCGTCACACAAGACTTCCCTTCAAATGCTATTACATACATATGATTTTAAACAGCGGCACATTGTATGATATTTTGACAAATGTTCCTGTCTTTATTGAAACAAAAAATTCGGAGGAATACAGAAAAATCTTTGAAGGGCTATGCGGCTATTTCGATTCCCCCCTCGAAAGCGACAAAATTATTGCATACAGTCTTATTTTGAAGCTTATTTATCTTTTAAACAGGGATTCGAAAAAACAGCTGTATAAGTATAAGCTTAATAGCAGAAATTATGAAATAATAGAAAATGTAATAAAGTATATAAAAGAAAACCTTACATCAGACTTGTCGCTTAATGCGGTTGCGTCATATGCCTCTTTGAGCCCTATTCATTTTCATAACTGCTTCAAGGCGGCAACAGGAAAAACACTGCACGAATATGTTGAAGAACAGCGTATCAAAAAAGCGGCAGGGTTGTTGGTATCGACCGATTTAACCCTGACCGAGATTTCCTATGAGTGTGGCTTTTCATCTCAGTCATATTTCAGCTATGCGTTTAAAAGAAAAAAGAAAATGACACCGAGAGAATATGCAAAGGAAATATATAGGCGTTATGACACTTGATTTTTTCATTTTACATATACATTCCGCAAAATTTGACAGCATTACTGTGTTTTTGCCGCTTTCCCCGGCGTTATACCTGTTATCTGCTTAAATTGGCGTATAAAATGATATTCGTTACTATACCCGGTAAGCCTTGCGGTTTCCTTAACTGTCATCTGTTTCTTTGCCAAAAGCATCTGTGCGGTCTGTACTCGCTTTTCTACTAAATCCCTCTGCGGCGTTATGCCGAACATCTTTTTATAAAGGTAATAAAATCTTGACTCACTCATATTAACAAGCCTTGCCATGTCCTCCACTGTCCATTGACGGCATATATCCATGTGAATTTCAGCCCGTGCCTGTATAAACAGCTCCTTTTGCAAAATGTCCCGCTTGCTTTCCCCTGCAGCTGCCTCGTCAGAGCGTGCAAGATATATCATCATTTTTTCAGCGGCAGCCTCTGCAAGTTCTTTAAAATATTTAGCACCGACTGAATATTCAAGGTTTATTTCATTTATAAATTTTGTTATTTCATCACTATTGTCAGGGTAATAAACCTTTTCACACTCCAGTCCGTATTTTTCCATAAGCACTCCGCATTCAATATCTGCATGAAACCAGTCATGGACAAGCTTACAGTCGGGAGATGAAAAGCACTGCATCGCATTAGCTCCGAAAAAAACACAGCCTCCGGGCTTTATATCTGTCTTTTCGCCCCTTAAAACAGCAGTTACGGGCGTATGAAAGTGAATAAATATATACTGCCCTCCTATATTGTCTCTATGCAAAACAAAGCCTTTCTTTTCAGGCCACAGAGTTTCAACAAGAAAAAATTCCATACATCCCACCTCCCTGTTATTATAATGCATACAGTAGAATATGTCAATAAAAAAGTAGGAATATGCATTTACATAGATATACCGAAATGATACAATATAGCAAAACAAAATTCAAGGAGGTTTTTTATTATGATACCCAGAAACGAATATCCCAGACCACAGCTTGTGAGAACCGACTGGCTCAATCTTAACGGTGAATGGGATTTTGAGATTGACAACGCAAAATGCGGTATGGAAAAGGAGTTTTTCAAGCGTGACAGTCTTGACAACCGCATTATTGTACCGTTCTGCCCCGAAAGTGAGCTTTCGGGCATAAACAACAAGGACTTTATGGAATGTGTATGGTACAGACGCAATCTTGACATTCCCAAGGAATGGAACGGCAGAAAAATCCTGCTGCATTTCGGTGCTGTGGACTATCATGCAGTAGTTTTTGTAAACGGCATAAAAATAGGTGAACATCGTGGCGGATACACCCCGTTTAATTTTGATATAACAGATTATCTTAAGGGCAGCGGCAACTACATAACATTATGTGCGTATGACAATGTAAGAGGTCACAATCAGCCCGCAGGCAAGCAAAGTCCTCGGCTTCGTTCATTTTCATGCAGCTACACAAGAACAACAGGAATATGGCAGACGGTATGGCTTGAATGTGTGGACAGCTGCTATATTGATAATGTCAATTTCATATCAGATATTGACGCTCCCTCGGTAAATATAAAATGCCGTCTTGCAGGAGATTTTCTTGGCTGCACAGTTAAGGCAAAGGCTTTATGGGAGGGAAAAGAGGTCGGCAGCAATGAGTGCCGCGTTTATTCACAATTTATTGAAATCGCCGTTCCTCTCTCCGAAAAGCATTTATGGGAGGTCGGTGCAGGCAAGCTTTATGATTTAGAGCTTACGGTTGAAAAAGACGGAACAACACTTGATTTCGTACAAAGTTATTTCGGTTTAAGAACAGTATGCCTTGACGGGCGTGCATTCAAGATAAACGGCAAACCGGTATTCGGCAGATGGGTGCTTGATCAGGGCTTCTATCCCGACGGCATTTATACAGCACCTACAGATGAGGCACTTAAGAATGATATTCTCTATTCAATGCAGCTCGGCTTTAACGGAGCAAGACTGCACGAAAAGATTTTTGAACCAAGATTTCTCTATTGGGCAGATAAGCTCGGCTACATAGTATGGGGCGAGCACGCCAACTGGGAGCTTGATATAACAGATATGGGACAGATACAGCATTTTCTGCCCGAATGGCTTGAAGCACTTGAAAGAGATATGTGCCACCCCTCGATTATCGGATGGTGTCCGCTAAATGAAACATGGGATTTTGAGGGCAAAAAACAGTGTGATGAATTGTTACGGCTTGTATATCTTGCAACAAAGGCAGTTGACCCCACACGCCCTGTAATAGATACCAGCGGTGCCTTTCATGTACAAACGGATATATTCGATGTACATGATTATGAGCAAAATCCCGAGATTTTTACTGCCAATTACACGCAGCTTACAGAAGGTATTATGAAAGATACCGTCTATAATAATCCTGCGATAAGAAACCGTCAGAAATATAACGGAACCGATCCAACCTTCGTCAGCGAATACGGCGGCATCAGATGGTCACCCGATACAATGGAAGGCTGGGGCTACGGTGAAGCTCCAAAAACCGAGGAGGAGTTTATTGCACGATATAAGGGACTTACGGAGTCGCTTATTAATAATCCTTATATGTTAGGCTTTTGCTATACTCAATTATATGATGTGGAGCAGGAAGTAAACGGTCTTATGACATATGACCGTAAATTCAAATTTGACCCCAGGATTATACACAAAATAAACTCTCAACCCGCCGCTATAGAGGAATACTAACATCTTTTTATTCCTTTCTAAACACACCAATAAAATTTATCCATTCTGTAAAAGAACACCAAAAGAGCGAGGATTTCTCCCCGCTCTTTTGAATAATGAAAAATTAATTTGCATTGACTCTTGCAACCTCTGTAAAGGGCTTCATTGTATCTGTGCCGTCCCAAACAAAGAATTTAGCATATGCGTAATCTGTTGCGTTAACTTCTGCCGTTATTGGTACATATGTCGGCGGATTCTGTATCATATCATCGTCTTCGATTTTTCCATTGCCGTTGAGATCACTACCGGTATTACCTTGTCTAACAGGCAAAGCTGTTGATTGGGATACTCCGCAATCTACCATTCTGTCTTCTGCATCATAAAGTGCCATAACCACTGTAGCTGACGGGTTCTTGATAGCAGTAACATTACTTTCTGCATTGTTGGCAACATCAATTGTTCCTGTAATCTTGCCGTCTGCAGTAGCTACGCTTGCATCCTTTGCAATAAACTGCTCACGAACTGATGAGAACTCATACCATGTCATATCCCAAAGCGAACGAATTCTTGAATACAAACCGTCTTTTACACAGAGAATATCTATGTTATCCTCTTCTGTGACTGCAAGTGATGCTACGACCTTGTCTTTTGTATCGTTGTACAGAACAACTGAAGCTGTATCAGCTACACAATCCGCCTCAAAAGTCAGAGTAAGCTTATCGCCATATGAACATCCCGGGAAGTTGTGTTTAACAGTCTTTCCGTATAAGTCTAATCTTGAATTTCCCCAGTTAAAATGCTGTCCTGCAAATTTAGTTTCAAGGTTCAATCCTGCAGTATTACCATATGTTGTTGTGCCATCCTTAACATATGCAGAAGCTGCATAGATATAACCTGCATTCAAGTTTTGACCTGAACCAAGATTGTTGCCTTCAGCGTCTTTTGCAAGTGCATCAAAGCTGAAAGATGCTGTCATCTTAATCTTACCGAATGATGAACGCCTTTCGTCAAACGCACGAGTAGGATCATTACCGTTCTGGAATATCCAAGCATATTCGTAACCGAACACATCCCACTTCATTGCATCTGCCGCTTCATCATATGTAATTTTAACAAGATTATTAGTTTCAGAATCAGGTCCTGCATAATAGCCTGCAAAATATTCACCGGCACCTTTAAAACTAGCTGATGAGTCTGCCAGTTGCTTCATTGTCGGAGACGAGTCGATTGGATTTAAGAACGCTGCATTCGCAACTGTTCCGAAAATCGAAGCGCATGCCACCATCAATGCCATAGCTTTCTTTAAACTTTTCATAGTTTCTCCTCTTTTCTTTATTTTTTGCAAGGAGTGATCAATTCCATGCATTAAACGGACTTTTTATTAGCCGTTCACAAATTTGAAATTAGAAGAACCGCAATATATGTTTAGTTCGGGAGCTCGCAACTCCCTCACTAACCGCATTATATCATATATATATATTTATATC
>JAXJPK010000022.1:0-7299 GCA_036311705.1 Clostridia bacterium | reverse complement strand
GTATAGTATTGTGCACCGATTCTCTTATCCATAATAGTGCCTCCAATCTTAATATGTGCCGGTCGTGTCGGCTACCTTCTGAACAAAATTGCTTTTATCAACCGTTGATGCGGCAATTTTTTGCTGTAATATATTATAAAAATCCTCGTGTGGGAAGTTTTTTACATCAACTCTGCTGCCCGTCCATGCAGAATAATGTATTGCGTTGGATATGGTAAGCCCGTTTATCCCTTCGATTCCGGGTGCAAGAAGCTCTGTTCCGTTTAGGAGTGCTTTCGTAAAGTCCTTAAGTATTCCTACATGCTGCTCGCCGCTTCCTGAAACGGGAATTTCACATTTCCAATTTTCAGGCTTTTCGAAGGGCTGGGTATTCCTCTTATTAAAATCACGCTCGGAAACAACATTCCTGTTGAAAATCATCTTTTCGTTTTCAACGACAATCCTTCCCATGTCACATGCGATTTCAAGACGGTTTGTGCCGGGTGCTTCGCCTGTTGATGTGATATATGTTCCTGTTGTACCATTTTCGTATTCAAGATATGCCGTTACGTCATCCTCAACCTCAATGTCATAATATTTTCCAAACGATACAAAGGAAGTGAGTTTATCCGGCATACCAAACATCCACTGCCAAAGGTCGAGCTGATGAGGATTCTGATTGATAAGTGTACCGCCGCCCTCGGTTTTCCAAGTGGAACGCCAGCTGGCGCTGTCGTGATATGCCTGCGGTCTGTACCAATCGGTTATTATCCATGAAATTCTTTTAATATGTCCCAGTTCTCCGCCCTGCACCATTTTTCTTATTTTCTGATACATCGGATTTGTCCTCTGGTTATACATGATACCGAAAAGTTTACCTGATTTTTCGGCTGCTGCATTCATTTCCAAAACTTGCTTTGTATAAACACCTGCCGGCTTTTCTGTAATTACATTAAGTCCGTAATCAAATGCCTCAATGGCAAGATTTGGATGATCATAATGTGGAACAGCAATCAAAACAGCGTCACACAGTCCGCTTTTATAAAGCTCTGTCGCATTATTAAACACTGCGATATCAGGATATGCTTTCTTGGCTGCCACTGTTCTTGTATCTGCGATATCGCATATTGCAGTAAGCTCCATGCCCGCAATCTTCCCGCTGTATATATTGAAACAGTGAGCAGTTCCCATATTGCCGTAGCCGATAACTCCAAGTCTGACTTTATCCATAATTGTGTCCTCCTTATATTTTTTCTATAATTTTTTTCAGTGCATTAAATGCAACTGTAAATGTACCTTCTCCTCCCTGCGGCAGTGACAGCATACTGTCGTCAAGCTCAAGATCAGCAAGCCCCTCAAAGGCTCCGAGATGAGGCTCAAGACTCAAAAATCCATTGCAGTTTTTGATGAAATCGGTAACAATAAATTCAAGATTTCCGTCACCTATGCCTGCGGGCACAACGCGGTTGCTTTCGGATAATGCATCCTTAATATGCATGTATTCGACATACTGCTTTAATTTTTCATATGCAAGTCTTGTGTCCGTTCCGCACTGAACAAAATTGGCAGGGTCAAAAACAGCTTTGAAATTCTCGCAGTAAAGCTCCTTCATCAAATCCTCACAGCGTTCGGCAATATCGCCGTAAATATCCTTTTCGTTCTCATGTAACAGAACAATGTTGTTTTCCTTTGCGTATGAAATCATGGTTCTGAGTCGTCTTAATACCTCTGCTCGTTCATCAATGCTCCATTCTCCGCCGTTGTGATAGAAACTGAAAATTCTTATGTATTTTGTTTCAAGCATTTTTGCGGTTTTGACCGTTCTTTTGAAAAGCTCAAAATGCTCGTCAAAATCATCTGTGAGCTTAATTTTGCCGATAGGGGAGCCTATTGAAGAAGCCTTTATTCCGTGCTCATTCATCTCTTCTTTAAGCTCGTTTACATCGTCATCGTTTAATAAAGAAATATTCTTTCCGTTAATTCCTCTTGGTTCAAAAAAACTGATTCCGAGCCGGTTTAAAACCTTAAATTGTGTGAGGATATCACTTGCTATTTCATCTGAAAATCCGCTTATTTTTGTGTATTGCATATGTATGACCTCCGAGATTTTATACTTTCATATTACCACAATTATAATAAAAATACTTTATAAAAATTGCTAAAAACATTGCAATTATTGCTATAATATGCTATAATTAACACAAGGAGGGCTTTGACATGGTTGAATTACTGTACACTGCAAATGAAACAGAAACAATGAATCCGTCCAATGAACATTTCCAATTGCACAGTCATAATGAATACGAGATATATATGTTTTTAGAGGGTGACGCAACATATGTTGTTGAAGAAAAAAATTATCAGCTTTCGCCCGACGATATCATTATTATACGCAAACACGAAATGCACAGAGTTTTTCATAACAGTACCGGAAAATATCGACGAATTGTTTTGTCAATAGCCCCGGAGATATTTTCAAGCTGTGGCTGTGAGGAGTACGAAAGTAAATTCTGCGGAAATGATTTTAACATTGGTAATAAAATTCATTCAAAAATTGTACATTCAAGCGGACTATATGATGCTGTTATGCGTCTTAAAGCATATTCAAATAATTTTTCGGAGGTTTATACTCCGATTGCTCATAGCACAATAATTGAAATTCTGTATCTGATAAACAAAATTTCGGCATTTGATACAGCTGAAAAAATAAATATGCCGATTAGGAATGTGATACACTATATAAACAATAATTTTACGAATGAAATTACGCTTGATACGCTTTGCGAGCTTTTTTATATCTCAAAGTATCACTTGTGCCGCATTTTCAAGGAAGCTACGGGACTGACTGTGCAGGGGTATATAAAACAAAAACGGCTCACAATGGCAGATGAATTGGTAAAAGAAGGGAGGACCTTGACGGATGCGGCAATGCTTTCGGGCTTTAGTAATTATTCCTCCTTTTACCGTGCGTATATGAAAAGCTATCATAAAAATCCGAGAAGTGTAAAATAGTTATACTCTGAACAAGAAATACAATCAAATATGCTAAACGATATGAAAAAGAAATATGCAATTTGCTATCTGAAAACAGTGGGGCGGAGCTTTTAGGAGCATACGATTTGGTCAATTATGTAATTAAACCTTATGTATCCGACAACATTTCGTCAGAAAAATCCACCTCTGAAATAATATGGTCAATGTCATTTATGCTGCACAGATTATGCATATAAGTTTTGTTCAGCTTTTCGCTTGCACAAAGCAACACCGCTTTTTTTGAATGTTCAATCATTGACCTTCGAACAAGATTTTCTTCTATTGAGAAGTCGGTTATATTACCATTCGGGGAAATGCCTCTGCAGGAAAAAAAGACAATATCTGCGTTGTATTCTGATATTGTTCGCATTGCGTCGCTGTCAACCAATGACATACAGCTTGAAAGCAGGCGACCGCCTGTTGAACATACATTTATTCCGTACTCGCCAAGCTGAATTAAAGCCTTAATTCCACAGGTAATAACGGTGATATTATTCTTTTCGGCAAGATATGGAATCATGGCATATGCACTTGATGATGCATCGAGCATAATAACATCTCCGTCCTTAACCAATTCCGATGCCTTTTTTGCAATAATGCATTTTGCGTCAAAATCTTCCATTTCCCTGATGGCAAATGGTATTTTTAAATAGGAGGTACTGTGGCTCTCTATTATTGCTCCGCCGTGAATTCTTTTTATTAAATTCTGTTTTTCAAGACTTGCAAGATCTCTGCGAATAGAGGGTTCGCTGACATACAAATATTCTGCGAGTTCCTTAACGGTAACTCTTTTATCCTTAAGTATTTTCTTTAATATAAGTTTTTCTCTTTCTGCGTTCATTCAATCACTCTTTTCGTTAGAAAACTTCAATATTTTGATTGTTTTATCATTTTATGTGGCGGAGGTTGACAAAACAATCATTTTGGGATAGTATATCATATGATAGATGCAAAGTCAATATAATTCCTGAAAGTAACAAAATTATTTACCGATACAATAGATGATAAATAGGATTGTATGACTGTAGAAAGTGAGGAGGAATGACAGATGTGTAAAAGACCGATACTCCAGGCACATAAGGGAGTGGATTCCGAATATCCCGAAAATACTATGTCAGCATTCGAGGCGGCTGTACTGCAGGGATATGGCTATATTGAATTGGACCCGAATTATACATCAGATAATAAAATCGTTGTCTTGCATGACAGAACAATAAACAGAACAGCAAGAAACAATGACGGCACGACAGTTGAGCAGGAGATAAACATATCCGACATTACATATGATAAGGCGTTGGAGTTTGATTTCGGACTAAGCTTTTCGCCGAGGTTCAAAGGTGAAAAGCTCCCGTTATTGGAGCAGGTATTAAGCTTGGCGAAGGAGAATGATATAAAAATAAAGCTTGATAGTAAAATCGAATTATTTTCACCTGCTGCAACGGAGAATCTATACAGCCTCATAAAAGAATACGAGGATATAATTGGAATTACATCAGCAAACCCCGCAATGATAGAATTCTATGCCGAGAAGTTCCCGAAAAGTGAGCTGCACTATGACGGTGCAGTTAATGATGAAGTGTTAAACAGATTGTCAGTATTCGGTAAACGGCTTACGGTTTGGCTACCGTATGAATCACCTATGACTTCGTGGGTTTGCGTTCCGTTTGCAAATGAGGAGCTGTGCAATATGGTAAAGAAATATGCCAAGCTCGGAATATGGATTATAAACGATTATGAAAGCTATAACTATATCTGCAAACATCTTGCCCCGGATATTGTGGAAACAAAAGGCATTGTAAAGCCCGAAATTAACGAGGGATACCTATGTGATATGCATACTCACTCACGAAATTCCCATGACAGTGAGGCGATTATATCGAAAACTGCCCAATCGGCACAGGAAAAGGGCATTTCGGCTATCGCCGTTACAGACCATTGTGATATACAGTATTTTATTGATAGGGATATGCGTGGATGTATAAGAAATTCTGTTGCGGAAACGGAGCAGGCTGCAAAAGAATTTAACGGCAGTCCTATGATTTTAAAGGGTGTAGAAATCGGCGAGGGACTTTGGAATGAAAAATATGCATATGAAATTTCAATGCAAAGTGATTATGATGTGATTATAGGTTCGGTTCATGCAGTCAGATATAAGGAGATTGATATTCCGTATTCGTGCATAGACTTTTCACAAATGACAGATGATGAAATCGATGAATATCTAAACATATACTTTGATGATGTTCTGGCGATGCTGAATATGGGCTTGTGTGACGTAATGGCACATTTAACCTGCCCGCTCAGATATATAAACGGGAAGTACAAAAGGAATGTTTCGAGCCGACGATATGAAGAAAAAATCGTTGCAATTCTTAAATATGTAATAGAAAATGCGATTGCCTTGGAAATCAATACATCGGGAATAGGAACGGGGTTAGGATTGCTTATGCCTGACGAATGGATAATAGAAAAATTCAAAGACATGGGCGGCTACCTCATTACGCTTGGCTCGGATACGCATATTTCGCAAAATGTTGGCAATGGTTTTGGAGAAGCTTTGGATATTCTGAAAAAGTACGGATTTGTGAACTGCTATTATTACAAGAACAGAAAAAACATACAATATACAATATAACAGCATTTATGAAAGGAGTTTAGATTATAATGATGAAAGCAGCTGTTTTTTACGGGAAACACAATTTAAAGGTAGAGGATATCGATATGCCTAAGGCAAAGGATGGTGAAGTTATCGTAAAGGTTATGGCTTGCGGTATCTGCGGAACAGACATACATATTTATGAGGGTGACGAGGGTGCGGCGGCAACACCGTCGGGAACTGTTTTAGGACACGAATTTGCAGGAGTTGTTACGGAGGTTGGAGAAAATGTAAGAGATGTGGCGGTAGGCGACAGAGTTTGCGTTGATCCCAACAAGCTGTGCGGCGAGTGTTATTATTGTAAAAGTGCAATAGGACATTTCTGTGATAATATGATTGGTATAGGAACGACTGTAAACGGAGGATTTGAGCAGTACTGTGCGGTACCTCAAAGCCAGATATACAAAATTGCCGATACGACCTCGTTTGAGGAGGCGGCAATGACGGAGCCTGTTTCATGCTGTATGCACGGCATTGACTTGTGCGATATAAAGACCGATGACACGGTAGTTGTAATCGGCTGTGGAATGATAGGACTCATAATGCTTCAGCTTGCCAAAACAGGCGGTGCATCAAGGCTGATTGCACTCGAACCGAATAAGGAAAAGAGAGAACTTGCCAAAAAACTGGGTGCCGATATATGTATAGATCCGTTAAGCGAGGACGCTCAAAAGGTCTTAAAAGAAAATAATATTACCCGAGTAACAAAGGTAATTGAATGTGTCGGTCGTCCGCAGACTATGAAGCAGGCAATAGCGCTTGCAGGCAAAAAGTCGATAGTTATGTTTTTTGGACTTACAGCACCCGACGATACTATAGATATAAAGCCGTTTGAAATATTCAAAAAGGAAATTGAAATAAAAGCCTCGTACATAAATCCATATACCCAGCAAAGAGCCATTGAGATGATTGACTCAAAGAGAATTGATGTTAAGTCGATGATATATAAGGTTGCAAGCTTAGATGAGCTGCCTGTAATTTTGGGCGATAAGGAACTTAGAGGTAAGGGTAAATTTATAATAAATCCGAATGTTTGACAAGGAAAGGTGATCACAAATGAAATTAGAAGGAAAAATAGTGGATTTTTTGGGAGACAGCATTACAGAAGGCGCGGGTGTTAAGGATTGCGAAAACAATCGTTATGACAACAGAATAAAAAGTCGGTGTAACTTAAAGGCCACATATAATTATGGCGTAGGCGGTACACGCATAGCACACCAAAGAAAACCGAGTGAGAAACCGCGTTATGACTTGTGCTTTTGCGGCAGAGCATATGATTTATACCCTGAAGCGGATTTAATAGTTGTGTATGGCGGAATAAATGACTATATTCATGGTGACGCTCCTTTCGGGGAAATAGGCGACACAACGCCGCAAACATTCTGTGGTGGTGTAGAGTTTCTTATGAGTCTGCTTGAAGAACTATACCCAAACGCACAAAAAGTGTTTATGACGCCTGCACGAATGCAGCACGATACAATGAATGATGAATTGCCGTCACAGCGTGAAATGAAGTATAGCGATGCTAAAGCGGTAATAGAGTATGTTAAGATTATCGAGCAAACAGGTAAAAAACATAATATACCTGTACTAAATTTGTATGAAAGACTACCGATAAATCCAAATATAAT
>JAXJPK010000021.1:0-19837 GCA_036311705.1 Clostridia bacterium | reverse complement strand
TCATTTCTTCAATCATGCGAGTATCACGTCCCAAAAGCAAAGCGTCCAAAGAAATATCAAAATATTTTGATATTTCGATTAACTTTGAGAGTTCAGGCGTACTGCTTCCATTTTCCCATTTTTGCACAGATTGACGGGATACATTAAACAAATTTGCAAATTGTTCCTGAGACATACTCAATGCTGCTCTTAATTCATAAATTTTATCACTTATTGTCATTATATCAACTCCTTCAACTATATTATATATGTTTCATAATAATTTTTCAACCAACCATTTGTTGCTTTTTTTGCAAATCATCGGTTGCCGAATATAAAATCTAATACCGCAACCTAAGACATAACCATAATTTAACGATTACTAAAAAGAAGATCGGTGCAGCCCGAAGATTACCTCTTTGACGGCACTATTTGCTTATTCATTAAAG
Source organism: Clostridia bacterium (assembly GCA_036311705.1). GTDB lineage: Bacteria > Bacillota > Clostridia > UBA1381 > UBA1381 > Ornithomonoglobus. Next base: position 19,409 of record JAXJPK010000021.1, on the reverse strand, counting down.
ATTTGAAAAAACCGTAAAATACCGCAATACTGCAATATCTGAACGTGTTTAAGATAAAAAGAAAAGACCGACTATTCTATCAACATAGTCAGTCTTTTTTGGAGGAGAGAGCGGGATTCGAACCCGCGAACGGCGGAACCGTTACCGGTTTTCAAGACCGGCTCTTTCAACCACTCAGACATCTCTCCGTATTCTGTTATTGCCAAACAACATATGGTATTATAACAAAAATATATTACATTGTCAAGCGTTTTGCTAAAAAAAGTTGCATATATTGACTTTTTTTTTATTTTATATTATAATGTTCTTATTAGGAGATTTTAGAAATGAACAATAAAGTTATTAACAATAGCTGTTTTTTTACAGGACATCGAATAATTTCAAATGATGAAAAAACAGAATTAAAATACGCAATCAAAAATCTGTGCATAAACCTTATTGAAAAAAAAGCAGTTACTGATTTTATAACAGGCGGTGCTTTAGGGTTTGATACTGTTGCAGCCCTTGCAATATTGGATCTCAAAAAGATATATCCCCATATTAAGCTTCATCTCTATTTTCCTTGTACCAATCAAACTGCAAGGTGGCGAAAATGTGATGCTGACATATGGAAAAAAATCAAAAGTCATGCGGATGACTTCAAATATATCGTAGATATGCCATACATATCGGGCTGTATGCAATTAAGAAACAAAGCTATGGTCGATAATGCTCTCTACGGCATTGCATACTGCAACAAAGCATATGGCGGCACTTATTCAACGGTCAAATATGCTAAAGAGAAAAACAGAATTGTATATATAATAAAATGATAAGGTGATAGATATGAATATAATCGTAAGAAAATATACGAGAGATGATGTACCTGATATGATAGAAATTTGGAATGCAGTTGTTAATGAGGGAATAGCGTTCCCTCAAGACGAACCGCTAACATTTGATAGCGGAATACTGTTTTTTAATTCCCAATCGTATTGCGGTGTTGCGGCTGATAAAGATACAGATAAAATATACGGACTTTATATACTCCACCCCAACAATATCGGCAGATGCGGACATATCTCTAACGCAAGCTATGCTGTCTGTCCAAATATGCGTGGCAAGCATATCGGCAGATCGCTTGTATTGGATTCAATAGAAAAAGGAAAGGAACTTGGTTTTGGAGTTTTGCAGTTCAATGCAGTTGTTGAAACCAATGCGGCAGCCCGCCATTTATACGAATCCTTGGGATTTGTTCAGTTAGGCACAATCCCAAACGGATTTAAAACAAAAGACGGTCATTTTGAGAATATTTGTCCGTATTATCACACTTTATAAATCCGCAAATACTTTTATACATTAAATGAACCTGTATCCTCGTCTATAAGATACAGGTTCATTTGTTTTAATCTATTTTCATTATCATTTCAAGAATTCGCCGTACACATACTTCTATTTCAGCTCTTGTGATTTTCCCATTTGCTAATGCCTCGATGACCTCACTATGCTGACCAACCGGCATCTTAATATCATTTCCTGCCTTAAGCTCTCTGTACTGCTCGGCATGGTTCGCCCAGTCTGTCGTAATCATACCCTCAAAGCCCCATTCACCTCTTAATATATTTGTGATTATGTCGTAATTTTCCGAAGCTCTTGTACCGTTTATTATGTTATATGATGACATAACTGTCCACGGCTGTGCTTCTTTGATGCAGATTTCAAAGCCCTTGAGATATATTTCACGAAGTGCTCTCTCTGATACTATCGAATCCGAATCTAATCTGTTCACTTCCTTATTGTTTGCACACAAATGTTTAGCGGATGCAGCAATGTGTTGGGACTGTATTCCCTTTACCTTTGCTGCTGCCATCGTTCCGGCGATAAGCGGGTCCTCTGAATAATATTCAAAGTTCCTGCCGCAGAGTGGATTACGGTGGATATTGAGTGCAGGAGTAAGCCATATTCCGATATTATTCTCCTTTACCTCTTTTGCACCGGTAACACCTATTTTATACATGATATCAGGGTCCCATGTACATGCAATCATTGTCGCACATGGAAATGCGGTCGTTACAACGCCTACCTCCTTATGGATACGCAATCCCGCAGGTCCGTCTGCTGTCATTATATTAGGTATTCCGTATTTCTCAAGATTTCCCATACCGAATGTGTTCGCCGCTGCAGTGTTCGGCTGTCCGTATGTAAGACCAACAAGCTCATCATCAGTGAGTTGAGCAATAAACTCATCTATGCTCACTCTGCCCTCGTAAACATCAATTAATTTTGCAGGCTCTGATGGTGCCACTGCGGTATTTGCTTTGTAGTCGTTTTCGTATATATTGTTCGTATATGAGGGCATTTCCTCAAAGCTGCCGTCAGAGAGCATACGCTTTTCAAGATTTTTAGGTGCAGCCTGCTGCGAAAGCTGCTCTGTTATTGTATCATTTTCAACTACATACTCATAGTCTGCTTTAACGGTATTTCGAACAGAATTTCCAACATAGAATTTATAGCTACCCTTTTCAAGCACATATGCCGACATAGCTATTTTACCTGTGTCATCATAGCTTGCCATATTGTTCACATCAAACTCCATATGCACATTTCTTGATTCACCGGGAGCAAGCAAGTCAGTCTTTTTAAATGCTGCCAATTCATACATTGGCTTTCCTAAAACGCCCTGAGGTGCACTGTAGTAAACTTGAACGACCTCCTTACCGCTTACATCTCCGACATTTGTAACAACTGCACTGACCTTCATCTTGCCGCTGTCAATATTTGCTTTTATATCGGATATTTCAAAATCAGTATAAGAAAGACCAAATCCAAACGGATAATTTACTTTTTCCTTTGCACCCGGGACAGTTTCAAAATATCTGTATCCTACATAGATATCTTCATAATATTTTACATAGTCATCCGACTCTGAAAAACTCTCTGATGACGGATAATCCGAAAACCTCTTTGCGAAGGTATCCACCAGCTTGCCCGAAGGGTTAACATCGCCGCAAAGCACATCCGCCGTTGCAAGACCACCCTCCATGCCGCCCTGCCATGCGTAAATCACTGACGCAATCCTGTCATCAGAATGATACCACTCCGAATCGGTCTGTGCACCTGCATTGATTATTACAATTATGTTTTTGAAATTTTCAAGCACGGTACTTACCATTTTTTCTTCCTGTTCACTAAGGTAGAAATCACCATCATGCAGCTCGCCCTTTCTATCCCATCCCTCGCCGGAGAAACGACATATTGTAATAATAGCCGTATCTGTAAACGCTCTTGCTCCTGCGAGAAGCTCATCGGGTATTTCAGGCTCCTCTGTAAGCCCGTTTTCTTTTCCTTCTGCATACTGCTTTTCCATTTCTGATTTATAGAAATCAATAAGCCCGTCATAAACGCTGATTTTGCCCTCGGACTCCTTGATTTTCAGTCCGTCAAATATGTTTCTCACATATCTGACTGTTACATCACCGCTTCCGCCGCCGCCTTTAACATAGTCATACTGTGCCTTTCCGAATACAGCAACTCGTCTTCCGTCATTTATCGGCAAAAGCCCTCCGTCATTTTTAAGTAATACGATACCATCACTTGCAGCTTTCCTTGAAATTTCGATATGCTCTGCACAACCTGTAAGAAGTTTTCCGTCCTTGCCCATCGGCAGACATGGACTGTACCTTACTCTTGACCATTTTTCCATAATTTTTCGGCTCCTTTTTTAATTATTGTACTTGTATTTTATACCAGTATGTGTTATAATACAAGTCATATCAACATTAAAAGTAGTCAATTTGTGCTATCATAGTGAGGAAATAAAAGATGAGCTTTATATTTGAGAAAAGAGATAATAGTATTGAATTTTTCAGATCTCCATGTATTAATTTTAAACCGCATCTGCATGAACACATTGAATTAGTATATATAGTGTCCGGAAAATGCGACCTTTATGTGGATGATAAATATTATAGTCTTAAAAAGGGAGATATTTCTGTAGTATTCCCCAATCAAATACACGGATATGAGAATTCAATAGATTTGGACGCATATGTCCTGATTTTTTCGTCAGACATATTATATGAATTCAAAGAATTATGCTATAATAAAATCCCAAGCTCGCCAATACTCAAAAACGGGAACGAATTAATTCTCAATTTATTATTTTTGTATTTTGATAATAAACCAACATTACCTTTTGAATCACAAAGAGGGATTATTCTGTCTATAGTTGGGCTGGCATTCGAAAATGTGAATTTCATAGATCAAGATAAATATACATTTAGCGTCTTAAAAAATATATTAATATTCTGTAATAATCATTTCCACGAACAGATTACGATACAGGATGTTGCAGATAATCTTCATATAAGCCGCTCACATATTGCACATATATTCAGAAATAAATTGAGAACATCTTTTAGTGAATATCTAAATATTAAGAGGATAACTCTGGCTTGCAATCTCCTGAATAACTCGAATTTGCCAATTACGGAAATCGCATACTCAACAGGTTTTTCCTCTATTCGCACCTTCAACAGAACATTTGCAAAGCTCAAAGGGTGCAATCCCAGACAATACAGAAATGACTATGAAGCTCGCAGTTCCAATTCTCCGTTATCACATCAGAATAAAATGTAAAAAAACCGACCTACAATTATCATAACCTGATATTTATAGGTCGGTTTAATTAATTCTTGGTTAGTTAAACAGGATATACCTTGTTTTCTCTATCAACCAAAGTATTATCAATCTTATCAAGATTTGCCTCACGGTATTTGAAATACTTAACAGCAACCTGGTCAAACAAAGCATACGAAAGAACATCCTCAGGCTGTCTAATCCACTCGGCACATTCCTTTTTCATATTCTCAAGCTCGGGCTTAAGCTTATCTGCGGGACGGCAGGTAATTCTTTCATCATCACCTATTATTTTCTTAACAAGCTCAGGGTCAATTTCTCCCGGGCACTTACCGTATTCGCCACGAACTATAGCCTTTGTTTCCTTTGAAACCATCTTGTATCTCTCGCCCATCAAAACATTCAAAACTGCCTGAGTTCCGACAATCTGGGATGAGGGAGTTACAAGCGGAGGGTAACCCAAATCTGCTCTTACTCTCGGTACTTCCTCAAGAACTGCGTCAAATGCATCTTCTCTACCCTGCTGTTTCAACTGTGAAACAAGGTTTGAGAGCATACCGCCCGGAACTTGATATCTCAATGTGTTAACATCAACACCCATAACCTTCGCATTCATAAGACCGCTTTCAATGTATTTCTCACGAAGCGGTTTGAAATAGTTTGATGCTTCTATCAGCTTATCAAGGTCAAGGCCTGTATCGTAAGGCGTGCCCTGCAATGCCGCAACCAAAGGCTCTGTCGGAGGCTGTGATGTACCCATAGCAAGCGGTGACATTGCACAGTCAACAACATCTACTCCTGCTTCAATTGCCTTTAGATAAACCATTGACGCCTCACCCGAAGTATAGTGAGTGTGTAGCTGAATAGGGATATTAACAGCCTGCTTCATCTTTGAAACAAGGTCATATGTTACATACGGTTTCAAAAGACCAGCCATATCCTTGATACAAATGGAGTCAGCACCCATTGATTCAAGCTGTTTTGCCATCTCTACAAACTTCTCATTTGTATGGAATTCCGAAGTTGTGTAACAAACAGTTGCCTGAACATGGCCTCTGCCCTCTTTTGCACAGTATTCCTTTGTAGCATTAATTGCACACTCAAGGTTTCTGACATCGTTAAGCGCGTCGAATATTCTCAAAATATCAATACCGTTTGCAATTGATGCCTGAACAAAATACTGAACAATATCATCTGCGTAATGGCGGTAGCCCAAAATATTCTGACCTCTGAAAAGCATCTGCAAAGGTGTTTTCTTTGCTCTGTCCTTTATTTTTCTTAATCTTTCCCAGGGATCTTCGTTCAAAAATCTCAAGCATGAGTCAAATGTTGCACCGCCCCACGCCTCAAGAGAATGATATCCGATACCATCAAGTGTTTCGACTATCGGCAAAATTTCATCGGTTGTCATTCTTGTTGCGATAAGACTCTGATGAGCATCACGAAGAACTGTTTCCGTAATTTTTACCGGTTTCGGCTGAATTATATTGTTTGCCATATCATTTCACTCCTTAATTATAAAACATTAAACATTGACAGGAATACACCCGCAGCAACAGCTGATCCGATAACTCCCGCAACATTCGGGCCCATAGCGTGCATTAAAAGGAAATTTGATGGATTTTCCTTCTGACCAATGCTTTGGGATACTCTCGCCGCCATAGGCACGGCACTAACGCCTGCAGAGCCGATAAGCGGATTTACCTTACCCTTTGTTAGCACATACATAAGGTCGCCCAAAAGTAAACCTGCACAGGTCGAGAAAATAAATGCTATAAGTCCCAATGCAACTATTCCTAGCGTCTGCACCGACAAGAATGTTTCTGCTGTTGCAGTCGCACCAACGGTAACACCAAGGAATATTGTTATAATGTTCATAAGCTCATTTTGTGCCGTTTTCGCAAGTCTGTCACAAACTCCTGATTCTTTCATAAGATTTCCAAGCATCAGACAGCCAACAAGCGTAACCGCATCAGGAATAACTAATGCAACGACAATCGTTACAACAATAGGGAATATTATCTTTTCTGTCTTTGACACAGGTCTGAGCTGATCCATTACAACGCCTCTTGACTTCTTTGTTGTCAAAAGCTTCATAAACGGCGGCTGTATAATAGGTATAAGTGCCATATATGAGTATGCCGCAACAGCAATAGCAGGCAGCAAAGACGGTGCAAGTGATTTAGTAACATAAATTGCCGTTGGTCCGTCCGCACCACCGATAATGCCTATTGACGCCGCCTCTTTAACGCCCCACGAAATGCTCGGAACCAATGCACTGATTACCAATGCACCCAAGAATGTGAAGAATACGCCAAACTGTGCAGCCGCACCCAAAAGAATACTTTTCGGGTTAGCGATAAGCGGTCCGAAATCCGTCATACATCCTATACCGACAAATATAAGCGGCGGATATATACCAAGCTTAACGCCAAGATAGAGCAAGTCAAGCAAGCCGCCCTCACGGCACACTCGTCCGACATCGACGAATTTTCCGTCAATCATATAATCGTGATTGGTAAAGAACTCTGTGTGCATCATTATTGCACTCGAATCTTTAATCATTGGCAAATTTGTAAGAAGCATACCAAACGCTATAGGTAAGAGCAATAACGGCTCAAACTTTTTTACAATCGCCAAATACAACAATACACAAGCTACAACAATCATAATGATTGTTTTAACAGCACCTACTGTACCCGTTGAAAAAAGTGCAAAAATACCTGTATTTTCAAAAAAATTCAAAAAACTGTTTAACAATGTTAATCACCACTTTCTACAAAGATTATGGCAATCAGTTAATTGAAACCAATACATCGCCTGAATTAACGCTGTCGCCTGCATTTGCATTTATTGACGCAACAACGCCGTCACAACCGGCAAAAATCTCATTTTCCATTTTCATTGCTTCAAGAACAGCAACCAATGTGCCTGCATTTACAGTATCGCCAACATTAACCTTTATTGATACTACAGTACCGGGCATAGGAGCTGTAACCTTTTTCGCACCCATTGTGCCTGTTGCTTGAGCCTTAGGTGCTTCTGCCGCCTTTGGAGCAGGAGCAGCAGCCGGAGCGGGAGCAGCGGCTACAGGGGCAGCTGTCGGTGCTGATGTTGCAACGCCGCCTACTTCCTCTACATCTACTTCATAAGTTTTTCCGTTTACAGTTATATTAAACTTTCTCATAGTCTTTCTTTCCTTTCGATAATTTAGAACCTGCTGCCTATGGTTTCTCTTAAACCTTCCTTGTTCCATGCAGGTCGTGTATCTCTGATTCGTCTGTATGATTTAATGTTAAGGTTATATGTTGAAGTGTTAAGACTTGCAGCTATGGCAGCTGTCAAAACTGCAATAAGCTCATCTTCGTCTTCAACATCATCTTCTGTCTTAACCTCTGCTTCAACTATTTTTTCGGGCTGTTGCTCGATTTTATCAACCGACTTTGATTCGCCCTTTACGAATATAAACTTAAAAAGATACAGAACTATCATCAGAACTACAAGTACGCCGAATACTATTCCAAGACCTATGCCGGTAGTCATTCCGCCCACAGACAATGCCTCAAGCAAAGTAACACCTTTGCCCGTTTGTAATGCTTGTGATAAATTCATACAAAAACTCTCCTTTCAATATGATTATACCGGGAGATTTCCGTGTTTTTTAGCCGGTCTTGAATCACGCTTTGAGCTTAACATTTCAAGAGCCGCAATAATTCTCGGTCTTGTTGAATCAGGTTCAATAACATCGTCGATATATCCCCTCTGTGCCGCAACAAACGGTGTAGCAAACTTATTCTTATAATCCTGAATTTTATTTTCTCTCTCCGCAATAGGATCATCACTGCTTGCAATATCGTTCTTAAATATAATATTTGCAGCACCCTCAGGACCCATAACCGCAATCTCTGCTGTCGGCCATGCCATAACAACATCTGTGTCAAGATGCTTTGAACTCATTGCAATATATGCACCGCCGTACGCCTTTCTGATTATTACATTAATCTTTGGTACGGTCGCTTCACTGTACGCATACAGAAGCTTTGCACCATGACGAATAATTCCGCCGTGCTCCTGGTCAACTCCCGGGAAATAGCCCGGTGTATCTGTGAATGTAATAATCGGAATGTTAAAGCTGTCGCAGGTTCTTACAAATCTTGCAGCCTTGTCCGATGAATTGCAATCAAGTGAGCCTGCCATAACTTTGGGCTGATTGGCAACTATACCAACACTCATACCGTTCATTCTCGCGTAACCTACTACTATATTCTGTGCAAAATCTTTCTGCACTTCAAAGAATTTGCCATCGTCGACAATTTCTGCGATTAATTCTTTAACATCATACGCCTTGTTAGGATTGTCAGGCACGATGGTTGTAAGCTTTTCAGATAATCTGTTTATAGCATCTGTCGGCTCGACATACGGAGCCTCTTCGAGGTTATTTGAAGGAAGGTATCCCAAAAGCTCACGAATTTGCTTTATACATTCCTCATCGGATTCAGCCGTGAAATGGCATACTCCCGATTTTGATGAATGAACTCCGCTTCCGCCAAGCTCTTCAGCAGAAACCTTCTCGCCTGTTACCGACTCAATTACCTGCGGTCCTGTTATAAACATCTTTGATGTTTTATCAACCATAAATATGAAATCTGTAATAGCGGGAGAATATACTGCACCACCTGCACACGGTCCCATAATAACGCTAATCTGCGGAATAACGCCGCTGTTTATTGTATTTCTGAAGAATATCTCGCCAAAACCCGATAAAGCATCAAGCCCTTCTTGGATTCTTGCACCGCCCGAATCGTTCATACCGATTATAGGTGCACCCATTTTAGCTGCCATATCCATAACCTTGCATATCTTCTTTGCATGCATTTCGCCAAGTGAGCCGCCAATAACAGTGAAATCCTGTGAATATATATATACTAATCGTCCATCAACAGTACCATATCCTGTCACTACGCCTTCACCGGGTGCCTCCACCTTGTCCATACCGAATTCAGTACATCTGTGGCTTACAAGAGCATCGATTTCAACAAAGCTCCCCTCGTCCATCAAAAGATTAATTCTTTCTCTGGCAGTTAACTTGTTTGAATCATGCTGTTTTTTGATTTTCGCCTCTCCACCGCCTTGTTCAATCTTGTTTCTGCGGTACTGAAGCTCAGTCAACTTGTCAACTGTTCCCATGATTTAACCTCCGTTCCAAATTAGAGATAATATGATAAAGCTTATGTTTAATGCGTAATTATAGCACTTCTACAAATTACCATATTACATATAATTATATCATTATTTTGCTTTATTTTCAATCCTTTTATATTGTTATGTTTCATAGAAAATCATTGATTTTCTGTATTGATTTTTTGTTTATTTTGCCTTTAAATTTTTTTCAAAAAAAGTATTGACATTTCTATAATATTATGGTATCATATAATAGTTGTTTGAAACAAGCATATTGCGGAATTGTGTAAGGGTAGCACTAGTGACTCTGACTCACTCTGTTCGGGTTCGAATCCTGATTCCGCAGCCAAGGCATCAAAATGATGCCTTTTTTTGTTTTTTAATTGCTTTTTCTGTAAAACATAAAATATAATCGTCTGTGCCAAATCCCCCATACGGTTGTAAACGCATATAGGCATTAACAAAGCGTTGCACTCCCCCTGTTCCGCCGTAGGGTGTTTACTAAAGGCAGTTTGTTTAAATACATAAAAAGCAAAACACGCCTTGTCGGCGTGTTTTACTTTTGGGGGACTTCCGTTATACATACGGAAGCGTATGAAAAAAAGGATGGTATCTGGCTGAAACAACAGCCCAAATATAACTGTAATTCAAAATTAATTCTTGGACGAATCCTCTGTGAGTTTCACAGGAATCTCCATTGTTTCTTTTTCACGGAGAATTTTGAATTTCAAAGTATCTCCCGGTTTCTTTTTATCTCTTATTTCATTAATATCCGATGTCGATGAAACATCCTCACCGTCTACCGATAAAATCATATCGTTAACCAAAAGGCCTGCCTCTTCTGCACCGCTTCCCTCTTTAATGGAGGTGATAAATAATCCGTATCTTGTTTCGGCTATACCTATGCCAACAAGCGGTCTGCCTGTAACATAACCCGATTCCATAAGTTCATTTATAATAGGCTTAGCCTCTGATATTGCAATAGCAAATCCCATACCTTCAACGCCCGTCGTTGATAGTTTTACAGAATTTATTCCTATAACCTCTCCATACTGATTTATCAAAGCACCGCCCGAATTACCGCTGTTTATTGCGGCATCTGTTTGGATAAGATTATATGTTCTGTTCTCAATGGTCATTGTTCTGTTGACCGCACTAATAATACCTGCTGTAACAGAGCCTGAAAATTCCATTCCCATTGGGTTTCCGATTGCAACCGCAGGCTCTCCGACCTCAAGGTCTGTAGAATCGCCCAACACAGCCGCCGTCAGTGGTTCATTATCTTTCGTTTCAATTTTCAAAACTGCAAGGTCTGTTTTTTCGTCCTGTCCTACGATGCTTGCTGTGTATGTTGAACCTGTATTTAAAACAACCTCAACCTCCGAAGCACCGCTAATAACATGCTGATTGGTCACTATATATCCCTCTTCGGATATGATAATGCCCGAGCCTGAGCCTTGCTCTACCATTTCGCCGCCGTCTGAAGACCCCATTCCGTAGTAATACTTGCCATTAAAGGGATCCCAGAACTTCTGGGCGGTTATTTGTGTTTTGTTAATAACACCCACAACAGACGGGCCAACCTTTGCCGCAATCTCAGGGATTGTCAATACCTCTCCCTCTTTTTTATTAGCAAGTGTCGTTGCGGCAGTTTGTGAGGCATCCTTCTTATGCTGTGAATATATTATTCCGTTAACACCCAAACCCGAACCAATATTTGATCTGTTCAGCAAATACTGAACTCCCAGTGTTGCGGTAACAGTGAACACGCTTGCCAGTGCGGCCGACACAGCCGCAACTGCCCACAAACCTAATTTCTTTTTTCGTTTCTTTTTATTTTCAGGATTATTATAAATAACTACATCTGTAGAATCACTATAAGGATATTTTTTCATAACTATAATATTAGCTCCTTTCGCACAAAATAGAATTGAAAAATAATATATACGGGAAATACTCTCCGTGTTTCCCTTAACTTTGGTTATATATTACCATACACTTATTACATCCGTATGTCATAAGTGTAAACAAAATTTTCAATTTTTATGAATATTTTATGAACTCAATATTGATTTTTATTTAGAATATTAACACTTGACAAAGCACATTTGGTGCGATAAAATATAATAGGTATTTTTTTACAAGGAGAACTATATGAATAGGCTACTAATTCTCGATTCCAACAGTATAATTAACCGTGCATTTTATGGTATCCGTCCCCTTAATGCCCCTGACGGCACACCCACAAATGCTATATACGGTTTTATTAATATTCTTTTTAAACTTATTTCGGATTATAACCCGGACTGCATCCTGGCGGCGTTTGACCTTAAAGCTCCGACATTTCGGCATAAAATGTATTCCGAGTACAAGGCCAACAGGAAAGGTATGCCTGACGACCTCGCCGCACAGCTTCCAATTATGAAAGATATACTTTCATATATGAATATTCCTATACTTGAAAAAGAGGGATATGAAGCGGATGATATTATCGGTACGGTTTCAAGAATATGCAAAGAGCAATCCGCAAAATGTATGATTGCAACAGGTGACAGAGATGATTTGCAGCTTGCAGGCGGCGGCACAACCGTAATTCTTGCCTCAACTAAAATGGGCAATAGTGTTACGGAGCTTTTTGACGAGAAAGCCGTTATTGACAAATACGGGGTGAAGCCTACCGAATTTGTTGATATGAAAGCGTTAATGGGTGATTCCTCTGACAATATCCCCGGCGTAAAAGGCATAGGTGAAAAGACAGCGTCAAAGCTAATTATGCAGTTTGGCTCGATAGAAAATATGTATGAAAATTTAGATGATGCAGATGTCACCGATAAAATTAAACAAAAGCTTTCAGAGGAAAAAGATATTGCTTTTTTGAGCAAATCACTCGCCCAAATTGATGAGTATGTCCCGATTGAATTAGATTTTAAGAATATCATTTTTGATAATGACTCAAAATCATTTTCGCCCGAGCTCTATTCACTTCTATTGAACCTTGGGCTTAAAAGCACAATAAAAAAGATGAATCTTTCAAAGCCCGAAACAGCGGTACAAATAGATTCCGATTTCTTTAACAGCAAAGAATTAATATCTGTATCGGACGCAGACGAGTTCAACAGAAATATATCATCACTCGGCAGAACCATCTCCGTTTTTATTGATACACGCAATAATACTGTCAATTCCGCCGCCTTTTCAGACGGTAAAACAGTGTACTATTCATCTGCAAAGCTATATGGGGACACTCTGATTAATGCAATCTCCCCTATTCTCTGTGATGAATCAATAAAGAAGGTTGTCTTTAATATAAAAGATACTATGGTTGACTTAAACGATAAAGCCGATATTAACGGCATTGTTTTTGATTCAGCTTTAGCGGCATACTTATTAAACCCGTCAAAGACTAATGATTTGGCTTTTGCAGCCTCTGAATATCTTGGTGTATATATTGATGAACAGGAGAACAAACAGCTTTCTCTTTTATCTGATGATGATGTTTCGGATTCGCACGCTAAATATGCGTTAGTCATATACGCATTATACGAAAAGCTTTCAAAACTGATAGACGAAAATAATCAGAATGAGCTTTATTATGATGTTGAATTGCCGTTGATTAAAGTGCTGTGCGATATGCAGATAGCAGGCTTTAAGATTGACTCCGCAGAGCTCAAAAAATTCGGCGAGTTTTTAACAGAAAATATCAGGGACTTTGAAAAGAAAATATATGAATTGGCAGGCGAAGAGTTTAATATTAATTCACCGAAACAGCTTGGCGAGATACTATTCGGGAAGCTTGGTCTGAAGGGCGGTAAGAAAACAAAAACGGGATATTCCACAAAAGCCGATATTCTTGAAAAACTCGCACCCGACAACGAAATTGTTCGACTTGTGCTTGAATATCGTTCTTATCAGAAGTTAAAAAGCACCTACTGCGACGGTTTCTCCTTACTTGTAAATCCCGCCACGCAAAGAATACACTCGGTATTTCATCAAACAGGTACTGTAACAGGCAGATTAAGCTCCTCCGAGCCGAATATGCAGAATATCCCTACCAGAACAAAGCTTGGCAGAGAGCTGCGTAAAATGTTTATTGCCGATGACGGATGTATATTAATTGATGCGGACTATTCACAAATAGAGCTTCGAGTCCTTGCCCATCTGGCAAATGACGAAACAATGATTGAGGCTTTTAAAAACGGCGAAGATATTCACTCCGTAACTGCTTCAAAAATTTTAGGAATACCTATAGATAAGCTTACCAAAGAACAGCGAAGCAGTGCAAAAACAATAAACTTCGGCATTGTTTACGGAATGAGTGAATATACGCTCTCACAGGATTTGCATATTTCTTTTAAAGAAGCAAAAGAATATATGAACGAATATTTCAATAAATACTCGGGAATACGCAATTATCTTGATATGCTCAAGGAATCTGCCCGTCAGAACGGCTATGTTAAAACACTTATGAACAGGATACGATACATTCCCGAGATTTCATCGTCCCAGGCAATGGTACGCAGTTTTGGCGAGCGGGCGGCTATGAATACGCCTGTGCAGGGTACTGCAGCGGATATTATGAAAAAAGCAATGGTTCGAGTTTATAATAAGCTCAAATCCGAGGGGCTAAAAGCAAAAATAATATTGCAAGTTCACGATGAGCTTATTATTGAATCACCGCTTGATGAAGCAGAAAAAGTTAAATCAATTTTGAAATATGAAATGGAAAATGCAATAAAGCTTAATGTCCCGTTAGCAGTTGACATGCAATCAGGCAAAAGCTGGTATGACGCAAAGTAGGAGAAATATATGAAAAAATTAATCGGTTTTTTGCTAACAATAGTTCTTGTCTTTTCAGTATGTGCGTGCGGAAATACTAATATCGTTTCCGATAAAATTCAGGTTTATACCTCATTTTATGCAATGTATGATTTCGCAAAGCAAATCGGCGGTGACAAAGCAGATGTTCACATTCTCTGTCAACCCAGTCAAGAGCCGCATGAATATGAGCCTACGGCACAAGATATTGCAAACATTATTGATGCGGATGTTTTCATATATAACGGTATGGGCATGGAGCATTGGGCTGACTCCGTTAAGGAAACACTGTCGGGCTCGGATATTATAGTGGTTGAAACATCAAACGCTGTCGATGGCTCGGAAAGAAATACAGACCCGCATATATGGCTAAATCCGCAAAACGCACTTGAGCAGTTAAGGGCAATTACAGATGCATTTATTAAGGCAGACAACGGCAATGTAGATTACTACACTTCAAGATTTAAGGAATCCGAAGAAAAAATTAACCAACTTACACATAATTATAAAACAGCCGTAGAAACCTTTTCATCGAAAGATATTGTAGTATCTCATGAGGCATATTCAAATATGTGTAATGCTTTTGGATTAAATCAGCTTGCAGTAAACGGAACAGATAATAGCGAGGATCCTACGCCGACCAGAATGGCAGAAATAGAAAGATATATTAAAGATAATAATATTAAATATGTTTTTACAGAACCATTGGGAACGAGTTCAATCGTTGAAACAATAGCAAAGGATACTAATTGTGAAATTCTTATTCTCGATCCGTTCGAGGGCAATACAGAAAACAAGGATTACTTCACTGTAATGAATGAAAATCTTGAGGCACTAAAAAAAGCTCTTAAATAACCGAAAGGCAAATGGTATGAATAACGAAATAATAAGTGTTAAAAACCTTACATTTGAATATCCCGATACTGCTGTTTTGAAAAATGTCAGCTTCACTCTTTCAAAGGGTGATTTTCTCGGAATTATCGGAGCAAACGGAGCAGGAAAATCCACTCTTATAAAGCTAATTCTCGGGCTATTAAAGCCCGACTGCGGTGAAATTAAGCTTTTCGGAGATGATTTTTCAAAATCACGCCATAGAATAGGCTATGTATCGCAAAAAGCAAATTCATTTAATACAGATTTCCCCGCTACCGTTCGTGAAATTGTCCGTGCAAATTTATTTCCGTCATTGGGATTGTTTAAACCGTTCACAAAAAATGATGAGAAAAAAATTGACTCAGCCCTTGAGCTTGTGGGTATGTATGATTACAAAAATAAGCTAATCGGCTCGCTTTCGGGCGGACAGCAACAGCGTGTATTTATAGCCCGTGCATTAGTCGGCGAACCCGATTTATTGCTGATGGACGAGCCTACGGTTGGCATTGATGCCGCATCGGTGAACTATATTATGAGTATAATTAAAAAACTTAATAACGACGGTATGACCATAATAATGACTAATCATGACACCCCTACCCTGCTTAACGCATCAAATAAACTGCTTATATTCTGCGAGCACGGTTATGAAGAGTTTGTTAAGACAGCGGACTTGTCTTTAAACGATATATCAAATATTCTTGCAGGAAAGAGGGCTCATAAGCATGTATAATATCTTTTCACATCCATTTATGATAAACGCCTTTACGGCGGCAATTATGATTGCAATTTGTGCCCCGTGTATCGGATTACCCATAGTTTTAAAACGATTTTCCGCTATCGGTGATGCCGCATCTCATTCAGCTCTCGGTGGTATTGCATTCGGACTTTTAATAGGTATTAACCCAATAATCGGTGCGGTGTTGTTCTCTATTGCGGCTGTACTCGGAATAGAAAAGCTGCGTAAATGTTTCGGCACATATCAAGAGATTGCAACAGTTGTAATTATGTCCGCAGGAATTGGCTTAACGGCTGTATTATCAGGATTTATAAAAAACGGCTCGGCGAATATTAACAGTTTTATGTTCGGCTCCATTGTTGCGATATCAAATTTCGAGTTAGTACTGACTTTTATACTGTGTGCCATCGTTGTTATAACAACATTATTACTGTATAAAGAAACCTTTGCAATAACATTTGATGAGGAGGCGGCGGAGCTTTGCGGCATACCCGTTAATACAATAAATTTTGTTATAATGCTTTTAACCGCAATTACTGTATCCGTAGCATCAAGAATTGTCGGAGCTTTGATGATTTCATCATTGCTTGTTATACCCGTTGCCACAGCGATACTGATTTCAAAAAGCTATAAGCAAACTCTAATTCTTTCAATTGCGTTCGCTGAATTTATAACCATTTCGGGATTGTTCTTATCATTCTATCTTAATCTCCGACCCGGTGGTACCATTGTTCTTTTGGGAACTGCCATATTGGTTATTACGGCATTAATTAAAAAGAGAAAATAGAAAACTGTGTACTGTTTGCGGGGAACCGATGCAGTGCACAGTTTTTTAATACTATTTTTTTGGTTTAGATTTAAAAATAACCGAAACAAGAAATCCAAACAAAAGTGATGCGGCAATTCCTGCAGAGGCCGCAGTCACACCACCCGTTATGACACCCAAAAAGCCTCTTTCATTAACTGCCTTTTTCACACCGTCTGTCAAAACCGAGCCAAATCCCGTCAATGGTACACTTGCACCTGCTCCCGAAAATTCAATAAGCGGTTTATACAGTCCGAAAAGCTCCAAAAATGCACCTGCACACACAAAAATCACAAGAATTCTACCAGGTGTAAGCTTTGTTTTATCTATTAGAATTTGACCTATAACGCATATCAATCCGCCTATAACAAATGCCTTTAAATACTCCATTTCTTCCTCCTTAAACAGAAATTGTAACAGCATGGGAAATTGCAGGTATGCTTTCACCCTGAAGAACGGTAAGCGGATTCATCAACGCTCCCGTTGCGGCAACAAGAATTCTTTTATACCTGCCTTTCTCCATTTCGGGCAGAATATGTCCGCATAGCACAGACGCACAGCATCCGCAGCCGCTACCGCCCGAATGAACATCTTGACCCTCAATGTCGTAAAGCATCTTTCCGCAATCGTTATGAATATTTGATATATCATATCCCTCGTTTTTTATGAGGTCACACAGGATTTTGGAGCCAACATTCCCTAAATCACCCGTTAGTATTAAGTCATAATCGTTTGGCGAAAAGTTCGTATCTCTAAAGTGTGATGCTATTGTGTCTAAAGCCGCAGGAGCCATTGCTGCACCCATATTACTTATATCCGTTATTCCTTTATCGACAATCTTTCCCGTTGTTACATGAGTTATTTTCAAACCGTTCCCTATATTAGATAATACCGCCGCACCCGATGCAGTAGCTGTCCATTGCGATTCAGGTGTTCTTTGTCCGCCATACTCAAGAGGATTTCTGAACTGTTTTTCAGCACTGCAGTAGTGACTCGATGTTAAACATACAGTCTTTTTTGCATATCCCCCGCTTATTAGCATAGCTCCGACAGAAAGGCTCTCAACCATAGTCGAACAGGCTCCGTAAAGCCCCAAAAACGGTATTTCGCTATATCGCAGACCGTAATGGGTTGCTGCACATTGATTTTGCAAATCACCCGAAAGAATATAGTCTATATCCTCATTTTTCATGCTGCATTTCTTTAATGCAAGCTCTGCCGCAGTTCTTTGAAGCATACCTTCGGCAAGGTCCCATGATTTCATACCCATTTTTTCATCTGAAACGATCATATCAAACGATTCTCTCAGCGGTCCTTCCCCTTCTTTTTGCCCTACCACTGCTGAATGAGATATAATATACGGCGGATACTCTAAAGATACTGTTTGTCTGCCTAATTTCCTATTCATCCCCATCCTCCTATCAAATTTTCTTTAATTATTTTTCCCATTAATACTCTCATTATGCAAAAAACAGTTGAAATCTCAATCAACTGTTTTTTAGAAATATTCAGTTATCCCACAAAACAATTTTGCATTGTTTTCGTGTTTCGTTTAAATCAATCAAACGCTGATTGGAGCTACCTCTAAATCTCAAGGTTATGCTGTGAAGCTCCTCAACAAATTTGCCGTCAACCAATACATCAATATGATTAAGCATATCGTCGGTTGTGGATATCCTCGCGCGGCTCGGAGTTATTCCTTTCAGCTGTTCATAAGTATATCCCGAATAACACCAAACGGTTTTCTGCGGAAACCTTTCTTTGAATTCTTTCAAGAATTCAAGCAGTTCAGGTTGATTTTCGGGTTCAAACGGCTCTCCGCCGAGCAAGGAGATACCCGCAATATATTCCTCACTGCAGCTGTCAAGAATTTGTTCTTTAACCTTGTCTGTAAACGGTTTTCCATAATTAAAATCCCATGCAACAGAATTAAAGCAATTCTTGCATCTGTGTGTGCAGCCCGACACAAAGATGCTTACCCTGACTCCAACACCGTTTGCTATATCATTATACTTTATTTCTGCATAATTCAACGAATTTTACCTCCGAATTACAGATGCAAAACTCTCTCTTTAATCTCTTGAGTTCTGCCCTGATTCCAGAACTGCGTGCCAATGTATCCGCAAGTACGCCTTGCAACATTTAGCTTCTCGGTATCACGATTGCCGCAGTTCGGGCATTCCCAAACGAGCTTGCCATCATCATCTTTTATCCGTATTTCACCTTCGTATCCGCATACATGGCAGTAATCGGATTTAGTGTTAAGCTCTGCGTACATTATATTATCATAAATAAATTTCATAACAGATAATACAGCATCAAGGTTGTCCTGCATATTCGGAACTTCGACATAAGAGATTGCACCACCCGGTGATAAAG
>JAXJPK010000020.1:0-5272 GCA_036311705.1 Clostridia bacterium | reverse complement strand
GATAAATACTTATTGAATAAAATTGATGTTGAAATCCGCATTGTTTGCGGATTTCCTGTATTTAATGCCTTTGAACGGTCTGCGCTAAATTCATTCAGCCCCACAAGGGGGTGCTGCTAACGCAACACCCCCTTGTCGAAAAAAACTAAAAGGAGAAAATAATGATGGTATCTGCGGTTATCCCTGCAGGCGGCAAGGGTGAAAGAATGGGTGCAGGGTTCAATAAGCTGTTTTTAAAGGTCGGCGGTGAGGAAATTATATTAAGGACTATCGCCGTCTTTGATTCGTCCCCCGATATTGACGAGATAATTGTTGTTGCTGCCGATTCGGACAGAGAGCAGATTTGTGAAATAATAAAAAAAAAGGATTTTCAAACGAAAATCGTAATTGCCGAGGGTGGCGCATCAAGGCAGGAATCGGTGTATAACGGGCTTTTAAAAGCGTCGGGGGATATTTCCCTTATTCATGACGGAGCAAGGTGCCTTGTAGCTCATACCGATATAAAAGCTGTTATTGACGGTGTTAAAGAGTGCGGTGCGGCGGCTGTCGGTGTGACGGTTACTGATACACTAAAGCATATTGACGATAACGGGAATATTGTATCGACTATAGACAGAGAGAAAACAGTTCATATTTTTACACCGCAGGGGTTTTACACGAATGATATTATTGAGCTTCACAACAAGGCGAAAGCGGACGGTATAGCCGTAACGGATGACTGTTCGATTTTGGAAAGCTATGGAAGGACCGTTCGGTTTATTAACGGCAGTGATGAGAATATAAAGGTTACAACGCCAAAGGATATAGAGTTGTGTGAAGAGATTTTAAGAAGGAGAAATTCAAAATGAGAGTTGGTTTTGGATATGATGTGCATAAGCTCACCGAGGGCAGACGGTGCGTTATCTGCGGTGTGGATATACCCCATACGAAAGGGCTTCTGGGACATTCGGATGCGGATGTTGCCATTCACGCACTCTGTGATGCACTCTTGGGTGCGGCGGCTATGGGCGATATAGGCAGACTGTTTCCCGATACTGCGGCAGAGTTTAAGGATATCGACAGCCGTATTCTGCTGCGGACAGTTGTCAAAAAGCTCGACGAAGCAGGTTTTTCCGTCGGGAATGCCGATATAACGATTGCGGCACAAAAGCCAAAGCTTATGCCGTATATCGACCAAATGCGTGATAATATGGCGTCAGATTTAGAGGTTGCTCCCGACTGCGTAAATGTCAAGGCAACCACAACCGAAAAGCTTGGATTTGAGGGGCGAGAAGAGGGCATAAGTGCATATGCCGTTGTTCTGATTAATTAACGGAAAGGATTTTTCACATTGAATATATATGATTTTGACAAAACCATCTATGACGGAGATTCAACTGCGGCATTTATAAAATACTGTGCAAAGAATTATAAGAAAACCTTTGTCACGCTTATCCCGACTGCATGGGCATTTTTACTGTATATGCTCGGAATTTATACTAAAACGCAGTTTAAGGAGAGAATGTATCGGTTTTTAAGATACATTCCCGATATCGACTTCGCTCTCAATGATTTTTGGGATACACACGAATGTAATATACTCGACTATTACACGAAACAAAAGCAGGAAACGGATATTATTATATCCGCATCACCTGAATTTCTGCTAAAGCCGATATGCGAGAGGCTCGGCATAACTCGGCTGATTGCATCAAAGGTCAACGCCCGTACGGGCGAATATGACGGTGAGAACTGCTGGGGCGAGGAAAAAGTAAAACGGCTCAACGCCGAGTACGGCATAACGGAATGTGACGAATTTTATTCGGACAGCTTTTCCGATACTCCGCTTGCCGAGATTTCAAAAAGGGCGTTCATCGTCCGCAGGAACACGCTGACCCAATGGCACTCATACAAGCCGACTAAAAGAGAGAAGATAAAGCATATGCTGTTTTCGCAAGAGTTTGTGCTGTTTGTTATAATCGGGTTTTTATGTACGATATTCAATGTCGGATTTTCCGCTATTTACCGTGCGTTTATCCCAAGCACTATGCTTGCGTTTCTGCCAGGATATGCCACGGCGAATGTTGCCTCGTATATCCTAAACAGCAAGCTTACATTTAAAGAACGATTAAGCTTTATAAGGTTTGTTAAATACTTTATTTCATATATCCCGAACTTTATAATTCAAAGCCTGACGGTGTTCGTCTATACCCTGATGTTTCCGTCGGCACCAAGCATTTTGGCGTACGCGTTGGCGGCAATCATCGGCGTTCCCGTTACATTTATTATAATGAAAATATTCACATTTGCCAAGCGGAGATAAAATAAGTCACAAAAAAATCGCAGCGTTATGAAGTGTACTGTTAAGGACAAATATAAAAGGCAGAATCGATTGATTTCGTTTCTGCCTTTTTTCGTAGGATTCGGCGGTTTCCGACGAACCGCATTGTAGGGGACGATGCCCACATCGTCCCGTTTTATGGTCTTAGGATATCCTAAATATTCAGGAAATTGATATACATTTTCCCTGCTTGTTACAGTTCCGGACATATCAGTTTTTTGTGATATGACAATATAATTTAGATGGTGGAACTCCATATTCTTTTTTTACAACACGACTGAAATATTTGACATCACAAAATCCCGACATTTCAGCCACTTCCTTTATAGAGTATTTTCCTGTCGAAAGGAGTTTTTCAGCATGGATCAAACGCTTTGATACTAAATACTTGGTTGGAGTCATGCTGAATTTGTTAAAAAAAAGCTTACGAAAATATGTATTGCTCATATGTGCTTTTTCAACCATTTCTTTTACTGAACATTCATTGGATGTATAGTTTTTTTCCATATATTCAACAGCATCTTCAAATGCTTTCATTGTTTCGCTACGCAAAGAAGGAGATTGCTGAACCGATATATTTTCTAAAATTTCGCACATCACAGACAACGCAGAATAATAATATCCGTCTTCTTTTTTATTCCAGATATCATAAAGTCTATGAAAAAGTATTGATATTATATGAGAATCATTTAATTGATAATTTTCCATTTTTGAAATTAGGTCAGATTCAAAATGTATGACCAATATTTCGTTTTTTTTCTGATATGTCGCTTTATAAGAGTAATTTGCCGGCATATAAAATACATCCCCTACATTTGTGCTTGAATTCAGATTTTCGTGTGAAAACGAAGCACTTCCGCAGAGTCGAAATACCAATGCGTGATATGGTCTTGCTGATACGCTTACAGATGCAATATCCCATGACATAAAACGAACTTCTCTGATTTTAATACTAATATTCTCGTTTATAACAGACATATAAATCACTCCCATGATGGTATTATATCTAAATTCATGGTAAAAGTCAAGTTATAAAAAGTCCACTTTTTGTGTCAATCTAACAGTTGTGCATTACATTAATATGCGATAAAATTGTTATATATTATAAAGAAAGAGGTGACTTATATATGAGTTATATTTTAGAAACTACACCAACAATAAACATACCGTTAATTGCTGATAACCCTGTAATAGAAGAGCTTATGCAAAATTATACATACGGTGCAAAATGGAATATTATACGCAACTTGAAGAACAACTGTATTACTATGGGAAATTATAAGGAATCAAATCGTGGAAATGCAGAGTTCGTTATAAATGTTACTGATGATGGAGTATATATAGAAGGTTGCGATTATTCTGCTACAATGCGTGGCTTTTTAACATTTTTAGAAAAAATCCAATACTCTGCAAATGAAGACTATTTTTACATTGAAAATTGCTGTATAACCGAAAATCCATCAATTTCTTTCAGATGTGTTCATTTATGCATATTCCCCGAAACGAAGCTTGATTTTTTGAAAAAATGTGTACGTTCCTGTGCGATTGCAAAATATTCACATATTATATTTGAATTTTGGGGTATGCTGAAATTTGACTGTATGAAAGAATTATCATGGCCGTTTGCTTACAGTAAGGAAGAAATAAAAAAGATTGTAAGTGAAGCAAATGCTTTGGGAGTGGAAATTATTCCGATGTTCAATCACCTCGGACACGCTTCTGCTTGTCGCGAAATTAATGGAAAGCATGTTGTTCTGGATCAAAATCCGCAAATGGAATATTTGTTTGAATCTTATGGTTGGGTATGGAATTTGAAAAGAGATGATGTTCGTTCTTTATTGTCAAAAGTAAGAGAAGAATTAATTGATATATGCGGAGAAGGAAAGTATTTCCATATTGGCTGCGATGAGGCTTATTCTTATGCTCATAACACTAAAAATGCTGAAGAACTTGCTGAATATCTCAATACCGTGTGTGCAGACCTTTTATCTAAAGGCAGAAGAATGATTATGTGGCATGATATGTTGCTTTCACCAGATGAGTTTAAAGGTTATACAGCATTTTCGGATAAGGATGTATCTGAAATATTATTAGAAAAACTTAATAAAAAAATCATTATTGCCGATTGGGAATATTATAGTGAATTTGAATGCAGTTGGAAAACATCAAAGGCATTAAAAAAACATGGCTTTGATGTCCTTTGTTGTCCATGGTATCAAATATCCAATATACACGAAGCAATAGAAACGGTTCTCTCTAACGGATTATATGGTGTAATCATTACTACCTGGCATACATTGCAACGTGGTTTTCGTGAAATGATATATGCCGGAGCTTGTGCTTATGATAAAAAAGTAATGGGAGATATGGAAATGCAACAACTTTACTGTTCACATGTAGCGAGAAAAGCATTGCCGTCATATGGTGAATATGAAAAATGCGGTTGGTCAGAGAAAATGACAGGCCCGGGATCGGGATTATGATATGGATGAAGGTGATATTAAAATATCGGTAATTCTTAATGAAAAATGTCATAATGTTCCGGAAATAACTTATGAGAAATGTGGATTTACTGCACATCAAACAGGTGAAAAAATTTAGATTATTAAAGGAGATAAAAGAAAATGGCGATTAAACACACTGCTGTAAGTTACTATGGATTCAACTATGCAGAGCACGCAAAAAAAGATTTTGAAGAAATGGTTGAGCATGGATGCGATACTGTTATTCTGGCAATTACAGAATTTGATATGGATTTCTGGTTTCCAAACATTAACAATATCGTAAAAACAGCACACGAAGTCGGACTTCGTGTTTTAGCAGACACATGGGGCATAGGTAAGTATTTTGGTGGTGAACAAGTGAGTTTGTTTCTGCAGAACAATATTCATCACAGACAGGTTTCGGCATATACAGGTGAAGTGCTTAATGCTGCTTGTTTTAACACAAATT